>CAMCHA010000186.1 GCA_945874515.1 Asaia bogorensis | reverse complement strand
TCTCACCCGGCGCGGCAAGGCCTTACGCTCCCCGGCGCTGATGGCCGATGCGCGGCATTTATGGTCGGATGTGGTGACCTCGGCCGGCGTGCTGGTGGGCGTTGGGCTGGTCGCGCTGACCGGGATTTTGTGGCTGGATCCGTTGCTGGCCGCGCTGACGGCGGTGAATATCCTTTTCTCCGGGGGCAAGTTGCTGCGCGAAAGCGTCGGCGGGTTGATGGATGAGGCCGTGCCGCCCGCGACGTTGGAACGCATCCGGCGCATTGTGGCCGAACAGGCTTCTGGCGCGATTGAGGCGCATGATTTGCGTTCCCGTCATGCCGGGCGGCACACTTTTCTGGAATTCCATCTGGTGGTGCCGGGCGACATGAGCGTGCGTGAGAGCCATGAGATTTGCGACCGGATCGAGGCTGCGCTGAAGGCGGAGCTTGAAGGTGCGATCATCACCATTCATGTCGAACCCGAAGCCAAGGCGAAGCAACAGGGGGTGCCGGTGCTGTGAGGGCAGCGCCGCGCGGCTTTGGGCTTTTTGCGTCGGTAGCGCTCCATGGGGTGATTGCGGCGCTGCTGATCCTGTGGCCGGCGGCGGAGGAGCTTTCCGGAGACCAGGCGGAAGCGCAGGGTGTTTCGGTGGTTTACGAAGGCGCGCCGGAAATTGGGATGGTGGAATCCCCGGCCGCCCCGCCAGAGATTGCGGCCGCACCGCCGGCGCCTGAGGTGCCGCCACCGCCGCCGCCGGTGCCGCCCCCCCCCGCTGTTGCTGAGGCACCCCCGCCGCCCCCACCGCCTGTGGACTTGGCTGAGGTGATGTTGCCGCCGCCCCCGGCGCCGGTGGCGGAACTGCCATCCGAATTGGCCGAGAAGCCGCCTGAGCCGCCGCGTGAGGTAGCTGAGGCACCGCCGGAACGCCGCCCCCCGCCCAGGCAAAGCACGCCGCAAACGGCGGCACCTCAGCCGGTACGGCTGAATGCCGCGCTGCAAGGGATGGAAAGCTTCACTTTGGAAGGTCGCACCACGCCGCCGGAAGCCGCGGATGCAGCGCGCAACCGTCGTCCCAATTATCCCGAAGCCAGCCGCCGCCGAGGTGAACAAGGCGTTGTGCGGGTGGAATTGCTGGTTGATCCTAACGGGCGGGTTGTGGATGTGCGCGTGCTGGAAAGCTCCGGCTTCAGCGCCTTGGATGCAGAGGCGATCAAAACGGTGCGCGACTGGCGCTTTCGCCCGGCGCAGCGTGCGGGGGTTCCGGTGGCGGGCAGCATTACCACGGCGGTGCATTTCCGCCTTGCAACTGAGCGGCGCTGAGGCGATGTGACGCTTTTACAGGAATTGTATGATGGTCAAGCTTGATGTGATTATGACGCGCGGCGGCGATGGCGGCGAAACCTCGCTCGGCGATGGGGCGAGGGTGCGCAAGGATGCTTTGCGTGTTGAAGCCTATGGCACGGTGGATGAGGCGAATGCCGCGATAGGGGTGCTGCGCCTGCATACGCACGAAGACGCAGAAGCCGATGCGATGCTGGCGCGCATCCAGAATGATCTTTTCGATATCGGCGCTGATCTTTGCGTACCGGGGGAAGCAGGCGCGCGGCTGCGTGTGGCGGATATGCAATCCGCGCGGTTGGAAGTGGAATTGGCGGCGATGAATGGGCAAATGTCGGCGCTGAAGTCCTTTGTGCTGCCAGGCGGCACGGCAGGTGCGGCGGCAGCGCATGTGGCGCGCACGGTTACCAGGCGCGCGGAACGCCTAGTGGTGGCGCTGGCGGCGGCGGAGGAAGTGAACCCCGCCGTGATCCGTTATTTGAACCGGCTATCGGATCATCTTTTCGTCCTCGCGCGGCGCCTTAACGGCAATGGCGCCGGCGATGTGCTGTGGGTGCCAGGGGCGACGCGGGGCTGACCCCGCGCGCCTTTAGAATACTCCGCGCAGGCCAAGAATCGCGCTGCGGCCCGGAATGACGAAACCATTGGCAGGTTCATAGCGCCGATTGCCAAGGTTGCGTGCTTCGATGAAGGCGGTGATTTGCTGCGTGACCGGTAGTGATGCGGTCATGTTGAAGACGAAGCCTTCATCATTGTAACCATTGCTGCCGAAGCCGGCATTGTCGGGATAGATGTAATCCCATTGCCTACCGACATAGATAAACTCCGGCGCGATAATCAGCCGGGCATTGGGCACATCCACCCAATCCACTTTGGGCGCGATGCGCGGTGACAGGCTCACGCTATTGCGTGGACGGCGCGCGAGGGGTGTGTTCTTCGTCTCATCCAGTGTTTCCTGCACGGTCCAAGCGGCACGCGTGGAAAAACTGTCGGAATGCCGCCAGTTCACACCAAACTCGCCACCCTTGATGCGTGCTTTCGCGACATTCTCGTAGCTCGAAAAATCCGCGTTTTCCGTGATCAGATTGCGAATACGGCTTGTGAAATAAAGCGCGGAGAGCGTCAGGTTGTCGCTGACATCAGTTTCAATGCCGGCTTCCCATGCCGTGGCGTTTTCGGGCTGCAGATTGGGATTGCCGCGAAAACTGCCGTAAAGCGAAGCTGAGGCGCCGTAGCGTTCATTAAGCGCCGGCGCGCGATAAGCAGTGCCGCCTGAGGCCCGCAGGCGTGAGGCGATTTCTGGCAGCGCCAGCACACCACCAAGCCGCCATGTTGTAGCGCCATCAAAGCCATCAGGCGCGTCCTGGCGCAGCGCAGTGGTGATATCCAACCTTTCCCAAAGCCGATGCTGCGTACCGATATAGCTGAAGCCATTCTGCTGCGTCTTGTCCACGCTCGCGGAATAGGGACCGTAAGCGCCATCACTTTGGGCGCGGCTGATGGCGGATTCTCTTTCGCTGCCGACACCGAAAACCAAATTATTCTCCGTAATACCGCCAAGCTCCGGCAAACGTATCGTATTGTCCCATGCAAGCCGTTCCCGACGGCCGCGATAATACTCATCGGTCATTTCAATATCGGCGCCGTCCGGCCAATTCGTATAACGCCGCCGATCCTGGCTGGCGGAAAGCGTGAAGCCTGTGGTCCAGTCTCCACCGAAAAGCTCGCTCGCGCTACGCAGAAACCCCATCCAGTTGCGATCATCCGCGCTGTAATTTGGATCATCGCGCGGAACATTGTCCTGACCAAAACGGTTTTCCCGCGTGATCACCAAGCCATCCAGCCGCGTCATGCCAAGCACGCTGGCAGGGGCGGTTTCGCCGAGATTGACGCCGCCGCGCGCCGTGATCACTGCTGAACGCAGCCCATCGCGCTCGCCCTGATTATTGTAGAATCGCGGTGCCACGGCGTTTGATCCGCGCGTCGAAAGGCTTTGCCCCGTCACGCCGTAATCCGTATTGCCAATGGTGCCCGCAACGCCCGCCACGCCACGCGCGGTGTAATTGGTGCCGCCGGCAAGCTCTCCGTAAGGCTGCGCTTGCCGATCCGTGGGCGCGCGACGCGTAATCAGATTGATCACGCCACCAATCGCCGAAGTGCCGTAAATCGCGGATACCGGGCCACGCACCACTTCAATGCGTTCAATATCGCCCAGCAGTGCATTACCGAAATTGAACGCGCCGCTTGGGTGGCTGGCATCATTCATCGGCACGCCATCACGCAATACCAGCACATGGTTGGAATTGGTGCCGCGCATGAAGCCCGAGGTCACTTGCCCCATGCCGCCGCTTGGCACGATGTTGAAGCCAGGCACGCTCACCAGCGCATCGGCCAGCGTGACATAGCCGCGTTCTTCGATGATCTGCCGATCAATCACCGTGGTCGCCGCCGGCAGGCGTTCCTGCGGCGTGGGTATCCGCGTGGCGGTGACAATGGTTTCAGGGATGCTCGCCGTTTGCGCCCAGGCGGGGGCAAAGGGGGCGAGCGCAAATAACACGAGAATCCGGTGTTTCATCCGGCATTCCTCCGAGCATAGGTTTTAGCTCACCCCAAAGCCTTGCGGCCCTGGGGCATTTCCTACGCTGTTCGCAGACGGAGATGCGCGGGCGCGCCCGCACAGCTTTGGTCCGTTGCATCGGTGCACCCCGCCCGATACGCGCGAGACAACTATGCACCGGCCGGTCTCCTGGCTCGCGACTCGGAGATTCCTCTCCATCTGCCCGCCTTCTCGCATTTGCATGCAATGGCATTCGGGCCAGATATAGTCGCCTACAGTTGCGGGGGCAGCCGCGGATTGGCGGTGGATCTCACCGTCTCTCGCGTTCCCGTTTAAGCCCTTTCGGGCCACCGAAGCATGAATGAAGGCTAGTCAGCCCGCGCTGATCTGTCCAGTGGCCTTGACATTAAATCACGTAGCCCAGTGCCTCCATGCCAAACCAGGCAATGGCCACCAGCACGCCGGTCGCAAAAATATTGGCCAGGATCGTCACCAGAATACCAATGCCAACCACTTTGCTGTCATTCTCCACCACACCAAGCGACATCACGATGGTGCCAAAAGCCGGCGGGCCATTCGTGCCTGGGCCAGGCAAGATCAGCATCAGCGCGGCATAGGCCGCAAGCCAGCCGACGACCTTATCGGCGGTGTTGTTGGTGAAGGGGCCTGGGCGCGGCCTGACATAGCGTTCCACCCGTGCGAGCAATTTGGAAGAACCGCTCGAAAGCCGCAGCACATCGCTACGCTTCAGTGATTGCCGCGCGATGAAGCCAGGCAGCTTTGGCTTGCGAAAGCCAAGCCCCATTTGTACGCCGAGTATCAGCATGGGCGTCCCGAAAATGGAGGCCATGCCAGGCAAAAGCCCCGGCAGGCAAAGCATCAAGATCAACAGGCCAAAGGCGCGGTCCCCGAAAGCTTCAGCCATTTCGCCAAGGGTGATGCGTTCCCCCGGGCAGCGTTCCACCACCTCCGCAATCAGGCGGGAAATGGGTGCGTGTTGGTGGTTCCCGGCAATCGGGGGCAGGGCGTCTTCCATGGCGGGTCTGGGCGTCCTGAGGCTGTTTCGGTTACCGGAGAGCCTAACTTACAATTCCCACAGCGCGGTGCAACTTACCCGCAGTCAAATCCGCTGAAATCCAGGGCCAGCGGCGGTTACGCGGCCCCGGAAAGCAGCGGGTCACCGCCCCTGGAAGGCAGGCTTGCGCTTTTCCATGAAGGCTTTGCGGCCTTCCTTGTAATCCGCGCTGTCAAAACAGGCGTTCAAATCAGCCTGAATCGCCGCCATGTCGCGGTCCGCCCGGTCCTGCAATACCGCCTGCACAGTGCGCTTATTGGCGAAAAGCGAGAGCGGCGCATTCTGCGCGAGTGTGGCGGTAAGCTTGGCCACTTCCCCGGCCAGCGCATCAGCCGGCACCAGCTTGTTGATCAGGCCAACACGCTCGGCTTCCCGCCCGTCAAACCGTTCGCCGCTCATCAGGATCATATTGGCATGCGCCGGGCCCACCAGGGAAACCAAATGCTTCACCATGTCAAAGCCGTAAGCGATGCCAAGCTTCGCGGCCGGAATGCCGAATTGGCTGCCTTCCGCCGCAATGCGGATATCGCAGGACATGGCAATGCCAAGCCCGCCGCCCATGCAAAAGCCGCGGATTTCTGCAATCACCGGCTTGGCGTAGGTGGCCAGCTTCAAGCGCCCAACCGCTGTCTGTCGGCCATATTCCTTTTGCGCATCGGCATCCGAACGGATTTTATCGAATTGGCTGATATCAGCGCCTGAGACGAAAGCCTTCTCCCCCGCGCCGGTCAGCACCACGCAGCGGACAGATGCATCCGCCGTGAACACATCCAGCGCCTGGCCCATGCCATCCCACATCGCAACCGACATGGCATTGCGCTTTTCCGGCTGGTTAAAGGTAATGCGGCCAACGCCGTCCTTGATGTCGGCAAGAATTTTGCCGTCTGCGAATTCCATCTGATCTATCCTTCGCTGATCACGCCAAGCGCG
>CAMCHA010000185.1 GCA_945874515.1 Asaia bogorensis | reverse complement strand
CCGACAGAGCCTGAGAAGGAAAAGAAAAACCATAGGAAGGCCATGACCCAAAAATTGCTCGGCCCAAACATCAGCATGGCCTGAGCAAAAAGGCAGCCCGCCACACCGACATAGGGCATCAACATGGGCGAAAAGCCGCGCGCCTGCGCGAAGGATGCAGCTTGTCCGGTGCAAAGACTGCCGAACATCATGCCAAGCGCATAGATCAGCAAGGCAGCAGCGCGCGCGCCATCATCAAAGCCGCCGACATCACGCAGCCACGGCCCAGCCCACAGCCCCTGATAGGTGAAGTTCAGCGTGGAAAGCATACCAACCGTCGGCACCAGGCGCAGAAAAACCGGGTCTTTGAAAATGCGGCCATATTCACCGATTTCCTGGCGCAAGCTGCGCCGCGGCGCGGGTGCAACACCGGGCGGCGCATTGGGCACGGAAAACCAGACCCAAGCGGAGACCATGATGGCAAGCAGTGCGAGCACGGCAAAAACCCCGCGCCAGCCAATGAAGGGCAGCGCCCATTGCACCGGCATGGTGGCAGCGAGCCCACCCATGGAAGCGAAGAACAAGCCCGCGCCGGTCACTGCCGCGACACGTTCCCTGGGATACCATTGCGTATTGGCCTTCAGCATGGCCATCAGCCCCGCCGCAACACCGACCCCTGCCACACAACGCCCGACGGCCAGCATCAGCACATCGTCGGACAAGGCGCTGATGAAGAAGCCTATGGCGGCAATCAAGGCAAGCGTCGCCTGCACGCGCCGCGGGCCTTTCAAATCAAGCGCAAGCCCGATCGGCAATTGCGCCATGGCGTAGCTTGCGAAAAAACAAGCTGCGAGTAAGCCAAGCTCTGCCGCCGTCAGGCCGAATTCAAGCGCGAGCAAGGGCCCGATCACCGCCACCAGGGAACGATTTGCCTGATTGATGAAGTTGATCGCCGCCAGCGGCAGGGTGATGCGGGTGAAAAGCGACATAGCCCGAGCATGGCACGCATGCCGCGCCCCGCCCATAGGGTGTTTCAGGGCAGGCGGAGCCGCACCGAGATGGGGCAGTGATCGCTGATCACATCACGCAGCGCCGGATCACGTTCCGTATAGGAAAACACGCGAAAACTATCCTTGATGAGCCAATCCGATGCACGAAGGCCAAGCAGAATATGATCAATGAAGGCGCGCCCTTGTCCATCACGCGACCAACAAGGGTTGGAAAAACCTTCCGTGGCGCGGCGCATAGGTGATGCGGCATTCAGCGTGGACAGCACATCGTCGTCCCGCGAAAAGCGCCGGTTGAAATCACCTAGAATGACAAAGGGGATATTCTCGCGTCGTCTTTCAGCGATCCAATCTGCCAGGATATTCGCCTGCTGGCCAAGGCTTTGGCAATCGCTGTTATTGGGCTGGCGCACGGAACCCTGTGAGCATCCTCCATCCAGATGAATGGAAAGCAGGCGCAGCCGCGCGCCATTTTCGCCATGCAGCGTGATATCTGCACCGCGCCGCAAAGAACGCCGCGCGGTCGGGCGAAGATCAAGCGCCATCAAATCAGGGTTGCGCGTGACATTGAGCCCCTTGCGCCAGGCAAAGCCAGAACGCTGCACATCACTTTCGGCCGGGAAGTGAAAATCATAGGCGGTGGAATCAAAAACGCGCGCGGCGGCCAAAGGCCCATCCACTTCCTGCAGCGCAATCACATCCGCCGCCAGCCGCTCAGCATAGGCACGCAGGCGGGCAAAATCCTGCTCTGTCCTTGTGGTCAGATCACGCGGCAGATCGGGATGGCCGGCGGGCTTGGTGGTGAGCCAGGCGATATTCCAGGTGGCGAGTTTGATCTCCTGCGCCCATGCGGGCAGCGCCAGGAACATCAGGGCCAGAAGGATCAGCGCGCGCATGGTGGCCTCATAAAAGCTGCGCCAAATAGGGCGCGGGTTCTGGTTCTCTGGTTAAAGCTTCAAGGGGCTGCGCGCCAGAGGCGAGCAGGAAATTTGCCAGCGCATCCATCTCGGCCGCCGAGCGCGTGATATCGTGGAAGGGATCATCGGTGGCAGAACCGGGCGGGACCCAGATGATCGTCTCATACCGCGCGCGCGTTAGCAGCACGCGATAGGTATTCAGGATATAGCGCTGTTCCTCAGCGCCACGCACGATCTGCCATTGATGGCCGGCAAAGCGCCGCGCGCGCCATTGGCCGGCGTGGCGGAGGAAATCCCCACCCCAGGCGAGGCCCACCACATCCAATTCTAGCCCCTGGCAATCATATTCGGTGGCGAAGGTTTCAAGCGCTTCGGAAGAACGGATATCCGGCCAGCGCTTCAGGAACCAATCGGCAATATCGGGCACCTGCACGCCAAGCCCCTCGGCGCGCAAGCGCCGCGTACCTGCGGAAGCGACCAGCCCAGCGCGGCGCAAGCCACGGCTGCGGGCGCGCAGGGCGGCGCGCCAAGCGATCAGGTCGCGCGTGATGTAATAGGGCCATTCCGGCGTCGCTTCCGCAATGGCACGCGCAGCGGGCGCATCACCTTGCAAGACCGCATCAACCCATTCCGTGCCCCTGCTAGTGCGTAGGCTGCGAATGGGGGTTTGCAAGTCCAGATCATCATCGAAGCTGAGCCAAGCTGGCGCGCCTTCAGCCAAGCGCTGCGCGGGATCAGCAGCGGTGGTGCTGCGCCGCGCCGCCACCGCACGCCAGGAAGATGAAGCCGCAATCACGCGGCCCCATTCGGCAAGGCCGGCTTCACCCGTATTGATTTCCTGGCCATTGCCAATCAGCGCGACAATCACCGCCCAGCCTTCATGCCGCGCCATGATTTCCAGCGTATGGGCTGGTTCGCTCATGGTCAGGTGGCTTTTGCGGCGCTGGCCATCGCGTGTTGCTTGCGCCTGATCCCAGGCGCGCTGTGCTTCGTCAAAAACGATAATGCGCGCTTCGGGCGTTTCATGCGGATGCACCACATGATGTTCCAGAAAGCGATGTACATTTTGCAGCGCCGTGCGCGCGGCGCGTTCCGCTGCCAGAAAGGCCGCGCCGCCTTGGGGTGCGGCGTCGCGCGCCAAAGCTTCCCGCAATACCGTCACCAGCGGCACATTGCCGGAAAGGAAGGCCGCACCCGCTTCCCGAAGCGCGCCAAACACCAGATTGAGGCCGCAAAGCGTCTTGCCCGCACCGGGAATACCAGTGACGAAAACGACATAGCACCCACCTTCCACACGCGCCCGCGCAATCACGCGCGCAATCGCATCGGTGGTGCGGGTCAGGTTATGCGCATCGGCGCGTGTGGCGCCGATATCGGGCACGGCATTGCGCCGATACAAAAGCCGCGCCGCTTCCAGCACGCTTGGTACGGGGCGATAGGCGGAACGCGCCCAGGCATCCGCTTCAATGGGTATCGCTGGCGGCGCGATGGCTGCCTGCGCGCGCGCCACAACCTCCCGCAGCATGGCGCCATTGGCGACCATCACCGGCGCCACGCCATGCCAAAATAGTGGCAGGTCAAGATCGCGCTGCGGCGCGGCAGGCGCGATCAATACGGGAATGATCGGGACACCACGGCTGCCAGCATGAAAATCATGCAAATCCATGGCATAATTATCGGTCTGGCGCAGATCAGTAAGGTCCGGCTTCTGCGCGCCCATCTTGAATTCCAGCACAAAAATTGCGCGATCAGTCAGCAAAATGGCATCGGCGCGTTTTTCCAGGCGCAGCAAATCGCACTCCATGAAGATGTGCCAGTTGGAATCACCTTCAGCCAAGGCATTCTGCAGCAGGGCAGCGCTTTGTTCCCAAGAATCACGCTGCTTCAACTCGAGCGAACCGAAACGCGCTGCCTGTTCATAGGCAAGGGCGGCAGCGATTTGCGCTGGCGTCTGGCAGCGAAATTCACCAAGGCTTTGCGCGAACCACGGCCTCATACGCTTTGCCTTCGGGGCCAGGTTGCGATCAGAACACTCAGCATCATCAACGCGAAGCCTATGGCGTGGATGGCGGTAAACGCCTCCTGCAAGATCACCACTGCCACCAGCGCGGCGGTCGCGGGTAGGAAGGCAGTGAAAATGCCAGCAACACCGGCGCCGACGCGCTTCAAGCCGGCATACCAAAGCAGCAGACACAGCACACTCGCCGTCACGCTATGAAACACCAGCAGCGCCGCAAGGCGCGGATCTGCCAGCGCGGCGATACTGACAATATCCGGCAAGGCAAGGGGTGCCAGCATCATGGCTGAGAAAATCTGCATCCAAAGGCTTGCTGTGATCACGCCAACGCGCCCCACGATGCGCCGCGCCAGCAGCACGTAAAGCGCTTCGCCAATCACACCGCCGAAGATCAGCAAATTGCCAAGGACAGACCCCGCAGCCTCCTCACCGCTGCGCGCAATCGTCATCGCCGCCATGCCGAAGGCCGCGAGGCTGACGGCGATCCATTGCGGCGGCGTCAGGCGTTCGCGCAGCCAAAAGGCGCTACCCAAAGCCACCACCGCGGGTAGGCTTGCCAATACCAGCCCGCCTTCCAACGCCGAGGTCAGGCGCAAGCCCGCCAGCAAGCCCGCATTATAGATCACGGTGCCAAATAGTGCCTGCCAGGCGAGGTTGCGCATCACCTCGCCCTCAGGCCGTGGCGCGTCTTCCAACAGGCGCGCTAGGGGCCAGAGCAATGCCACCGCCAAAACGCAGCGCAGGAAGGCGATCATCGGAATTGGCAGCGCTTCCGCCAGCAATTTCGCAACCGCGACATTGGCGCCGACCAGCGCCATGGAGGCCGCCAATTGCAGATAGGCGATGCGCGGCACGCCCGGCGTCACCCGGTATCATCCGCCTGGCGAAAGGGGGAAAGCGTCGCAAGCGCGGCCATTTCGCGTTCCATCGCCGGGCGTTCGCGCGCAAGAAATTCACCCACCGCGCGGGACAGCCCGGGATGCGCGATCCAATGCGCGGAATAGGTCGGCACGGGCAGATAGCCGCGCTGGATTTTATGCTCACCCTGCGCGCCCGCTTCCACGCGCGGAATGCCATGCGCAATCGCAAAGTCCATCGCCATGTAATAGCAAAGTTCAAAATGCAAAAAGGGCACATCCACCATGGTGCCCCAGTTGCGGCCATAAATCGCATCGCGCCCGATCAGATTAAGCGCGGCAGCGACGGGTTCCCCATCCCGCTCCGCCACCATCAGCAGAACGCGATCACCAAGCCGCTCACCCAGCAGCGGCCAAAAAGCCCGCGTCAAATAGGCGCTGCGGCCCCATTTCTTGTCAGTGGTGGCCTGATAGAAGCGGTGAAAGGCCTGCCAATGGCGGGGCGTGATTTCTGCCCCGCGCAAAGTGCGCAGTGTCAGCCCTGCCGCCTGCACATCGCGCCTTTCGCGCTTCAGCGCCTTGCGCTTGCGTGATGCCAAGGCGCCTAGGAAATCATCAAAATCGCGATAGCCCGGATTGGCCCAATGGAATTGCGTGCCAAGCCTTTGCAGCCAGCCGGCATCACCCAAGGCGCGCCATTCGGCTTCCGTACAAAAGGTGGCATGGACTGATGATGCACCAATACCCTCGCAGGCCTGCACCAAGGCGCCAGCTAAAACATCCGGCCCAAAGCCGGCTTCGGGATGGACCAGCAGGCGCGGGCCGGGCACAGGGCTGAAGGGCGCGGCCACTTGCAGCTTTGGATAGTAATCCCCGCCGGCGCGTTCCAAAGCATCCGCCCAGCCATGGTCAAACACATATTCGCCCTGAGAGTGAGATTTGGCATAGGCCGGCGCGCAAGCAAGCACGCGCCCGGCAGCGTCACGCAAAGCCGCGTGTTGCGGCAGCCAGCCACGCTCCGCCACCGCGCTGCCGCTTTCTTCCAGCGCCAACAAAAAGGCATGGCTCACGAAGGGATTGTCACCGCCCGCACAAGCATCCCAATCGCACGCCGGAATTTCGGCAATGGCGCGATGAAGCGTGAGCGACAGTTCGGTTGGGCTGGT
>CAMCHA010000184.1 GCA_945874515.1 Asaia bogorensis | reverse complement strand
CGTGGCGTGACGGACACTTCCCATATGATGGCGGCGGAGACTGATTATCCGCGCGATTTCCTGGGTTATGGCGCCAATCCGCCGGACCCGAAATGGCCAAATGGCGCGAAGCTCGCGCTTTCCTTCGTGCTGAATTACGAAGAGGGCGGTGAGAATACGGTGCTGAATGGCGATGCCGGCAGCGAATTATATTTGCATGAAGTGCCGGGTGGCTCACCCATACTTGGTGAACGCAATCGCACCGTGGAAAGCCAATTCGATTACGGCGCGCGCGCCGGCGTATGGCGCATTCTGCGCGCCTTTGCCGCGCGCAGGCTGCCATTGACCGTCTATGGTGTGGGTCGCGCGCTTGAATTGAACCCGACTGTCACGCGCGCCTTCGCCGATGCGGGGCATGAGGTTGCTTCCCATGCCTGGCGTTGGATTGATTACCACAATATGGATGAGGCGACGGAGTGTGCGGAAATCGCGCGTTGCGTTGAAGTGATTGAACGCCTCACGGGAACGCGCCCGGTTGGCTGGTATACTGGCCGCATCAGCCCGAATACGCGCCGCCTGGTCGCAGAACATGGTGGGTTCCTGTATGATTCGGATTCATATGCGGATGATTTGCCTTTTTACGTGACGGCAGCAGGCAAGCCGATGCTGATCATCCCCTACACACTCGACAATAACGACATGAAATATGCGGTGCCGCCGGGTTTCTCAGCGCCTGATGGTTGGGAACAGTACATGACCGATGCATTCGAAACCCTGCTGGCGGAAGGCCGCGCTGGGGCGCCGAAAATGATGTCGGTTGGCTTGCATTGCCGCTTGATTGGTCGGCCCGGGCGTGCGGCGGCATTGGCGCGTTTTCTTGATAAGGTGGCGGCGACGCCGGATGTATGGGTGTGTCGCCGGGCTGATATCGCGCGCCATTGGTGGGCGCAGCATCCGCCGAAAGCATAAAGGAAAAGCCATGTCCTATCCTTTGGAAAAACGCGAATTGATCGCCGAAGCCCCGGGGCTTCGCATGCAGATCCTTACCTTGGCGGCGGGGCAGGAAGTGCCTTGGCATTGGCATAGCGAAGTGACGGATACATTCTGGTGCATGGATGGCCCGATGGTGATTGAAATGCGCGCCCCGCGTGAGGAAGTGGAACTCGCCCCCGGCCAGATGCATGCCGTGCCCGCAAAGCGCGCGCATCGCGTGACCGGCAAGGATGGTGGGCGCTGCCGCTTCGCCATTCTGCAGGGGATTGGAACTTATGATTTCCAGCCCGTCGGCGGCGCGTGATTTTTTGAATTTGACAAGAAGGAAAGCTCCCATGCTGCAACGTCGTGATTTTCTTGTGTTGGCTGGAAGCGCGCTTGCTGCGCCAGCACTCGCGCAAACCCGCTACCCTTCGCGGCCCATTCGCGTGATTGTGCCCTTTGCCGCAGGCGGCATCATTGATGTGGTGGCGCGAATTGTTACGGAACCTTTGCCGCGCGTATTGGGCCAGCCTGTGGTGGTGGAAAATCAACCAGGAGCCGGCAGCACTATCGGCGCGCGAAGTGTGGCACGCGCCACGCCGGATGGTCACACGCTGTTGCTGAATGGCGCGGCGCATAGCGTGATCCCTGCGCTTTATCCCGATGCTGGTTTTGATTCGATTGCCGATTTCATTCCGATTTCAACGCTGGGCGATCAAAGCTTTCTGGTGGCGGTGCATCCATCGCTGCCGGTGCGTGATGTGCCGCAGCTATTGGCATGGCTGCGTGACAAGCGCGGGGAAGCGACCTTCGCCACCACCGGTATCGGTGCGGCTTCGCATTTGGCGGGCGAATTGCTGAAGAAGCTCGCGGGTGTGGATTTCACCATTGTACAATATCGCGGCACGCCGGCGGCGGTGACGGATTTCATGGCCGGACGAGTGGATTTCGTGATTGATAGCCAAACGCTGCTGGCGCCGCTGGTGCGTGATGGCAAGGCGCGCGGCCTGGCCGTGACAACGCCGCGGCGTTCGCAATTGCTGCCGGAATTGCCGACACTTCAGGAAGCAGGTGTGACGGGCTATGCCGCTTCATCCTGGCAGGCGCTTTACGCGCCGGCAGGCACGCCGGCTGAAATCATAACCGCCCTTTCAACGGCGGTGACGGCGGTGCTGAATGATCCCGCCACGCGCCAGCGCTTCGCGGATGCGGGTGTTGATCCGCTGCCGAATGATCCCGCTGCCTCCGCCCGCTTCATCCGCGCGGAGACCGACAAATGGGTGCCGATCCTGCGCGCGACTGGTGCGAAGCCGGGCTGATTTTAGTCAGCTTCGCTGGCCGCGAATTGGATCAGGATTTGCCCTTCGCGTACGGTTTCACCCACACGGCAGGAGATGGTTTCAATCCTTCCGGCGCGCGGGGCCGTGAGGCGGAAGACAGTCTTCATCGCCTCCAGTACCACAAGCACATCGCCGCGCGCGACTTCCTGGCCTTCGATTGCCGACAGCTGCGTCACCTGTCCTGGCAGGGGCGCGAGCAGCCGGTCATCGCCGCCTTCTTCCTCACCGGCCCGGGTGATCGGATCAGGCAAGCGGAAGCGCCAACTTTGCCCGGCGTGGCGTAGGCTGATGGTCTCACCATCACGATGGATGGAAGCGGAAAGCCGCATGCCATCCAGCAGCGCGTGAAGGCGCCCATCTTCAAGCTTGGTGTGCCGTGCGGCGATTTCCGTATCGCCCGTGGTGATGCGCCAACCATCAGCCGTTGGCATGAGCGTGATGGCATGCACTTCATCTTCCAGGTGAAAATCAAACACGCGGGACGGGCGCGTATTGATCCACCAGTGATCTGTCGCATGCCAAGGCGACTGCGGATCAGCGCTGGTAGCCGCCTGGGTGCGCGCGGCCTCTTCTTCCAAGGCCAGCACACCAAGCGCGGCAAGGGCAAGCGTTTGCGCAGAAGGTTGCAGCTTGGGCGTCAGCAGAGTTTCGGCATTACGACCGATAAAGCCGGTATCAATACCGCCCGTGGCGAAATCAGGATGTGCCAGAATGCGGTCCAGCATATCCAGATTATGCGCCACACCGATAATGTCTGATTGCGCGAGGCCGGCACGCAGCCGCGCAATCGCCTCTGCCCGGCTTGGTGCATGGGCGATGATTTTCGCGACCATCGCATCGTAATGAATGCTGATGCGATCGCCCGCCACAAAGCCGGAATCAATGCGCAAGCCCTGTTCAGAAAGCCGGAAGACCTGAAGCGCGCCAATGGAAGGTGCGAAATCGCGCGCGGGGTCTTCGGCATAAACGCGCAGCTCCATGGCGTGGCCCTGTGCGCGGATATCTTCTTGCTGTGCCGGGAGTACTTCACCAGCCGCGACACGTAGCTGCCATTCCACCAGATCAAATCCGGTGATGGCTTCCGTGACCGGGTGTTCCACCTGAAGGCGTGTATTCATCTCAAGAAAATAAAAGCTGCCATCCTGCGCGATGAATTCCACCGTACCGGCGCCCTGATATTGCACGGCCTTGGCGGCGGCCACTGCGGCGGCACCCATGGCATCGCGCATGTCAGTGCTGATGCCTGGTGCGGGTGCTTCTTCGATCACTTTCTGATGGCGGCGCTGGGCGGAGCAATCACGTTCAAACAAATGCACTGCATTGCCGTGGCTATCGCCGAATACCTGCACTTCAATATGGCGCGGGCGTTCCAGATAGCGTTCGATCAACACGCGATCATCACCAAAGGCCGAGGCACCTTCCTGCCGCGCGGCACGGAGCGCATCTGCGAAATCGCCTGCGGCGCGCACCACGCGCATGCCGCGCCCACCACCGCCGGCGACAGCCTTGATGATGAGCGGAAAGCCGATTCGCTTGGCCTCATCTGCAAGAAATGCCGCATCCTGTTCTGTTCCGTGATAGCCAGGCAGCAGCGGCACGCCGGCTTTCTCCATCAGCGCTTTGGCTGATCCCTTGGAACCCATTGCGCGCATGGCCGCAGCACTCGGGCCGACAAAGATCATGCCTGCTGCCGCGCAGGCTTCCGCAAAGGCGGGGTTCTCGGAAAGAAAACCATAGCCAGGATGAATCGCATCTGCCCCCACACGCTTCGCGGCAGCGATGATGGCAGGGATATTCAAATAGCTCTCACGCGCGGGCGCGGCACCGATATGGATTGCCTCATCCGCCATTTGTACATGCTGAGCGGCTTCATCCGCGTCGGAGAATACCGCGATGCTCCGAAGCCCCATGCGGCGTGCGGTGCGGATGATGCGGCAGGCGATTTCGCCGCGATTGGCAATGAGAAGGCTTTGGAACATGGCTGCCCCCTACATCCGGAACACGCCGAAGCGCGTCTGTTCAATGGGTGCGTTGCAGGCGATGGCGAGCGAAAGACCCAGAATACGCCGCGTATCGGCGGGGTTGATGATGCCATCATCCCAAAGCCGCGCGCTGGCGTGATAGGGATGGCCTTCGGCTTCGTATTTGGCGCGAATGGGGGCTTTGAAGGCTTCTTCCTCCTCAGCTGGCCATTGCTTGCCTTGCGCTTCCATATTGTCGCGGCGGAGTTGCGCCAGAACGCTCGCCGCCTGTTCGCCGCCCATGACGGAAATCCGCGCATTGGGCCACATGAACAGAAAGCGCGGATCATAAGCGCGCCCGCACATGCCGTAATTGCCGGCGCCATAACTACCGCCAATCACTACGGTAAATTTAGGCACACGCGCGGTCGCAACTGCGGTCACCAGCTTCGCGCCATCCCGCGCAATGCCGCCGGCTTCGTATTTGCGTCCCACCATGAAGCCGGAGATATTTTGCAGAAACAGCAACGGAATGCCGCGCTGACAGCAAAGTTCAATGAAATGCGCGCCCTTCAGCGCAGATTCCGAAAAAAGGATGCCGTTATTGGCGAGAATGCCGACCGGATAGCCATGGATATGCGCGAATCCACAAACAAGCGTTGTGCCGTAAAGCCGCTTGAATTCATCAAATTCGCTGCCATCCACTAGGCGCGCGATCACTTCTCGCACATCATATGGCGCGCGGATATCGGCGGGTACGACACCGAGCAATTCACTGTCATCATAAAGCGGCGCACGCGGCGCACGTAGCGCCAATTGCGGCGCAATACGCGGTCCAAGCCCCGCTACAATACGCCGACAAATCGCCAGTGCATGGCGATCATCCTGCGCATAATGATCCACCACGCCGGATTGGCGCGCATGCACATCGGCGCCACCCAATTCTTCGGCGGTGACAACCTCACCAGTTGCGGCGCGAACCAAGGGTGGGCCACCCAGAAAGATGGTGCCTTGTTGGCGCACGATGATGCTTTCATCCGACATGGCGGGCACATAGGCCCCCCCCGCCGTGCAGCTGCCCATCACCACGGCGATTTGTGGAATGCCTTCCGCCGACATATTCGCCTGGTTGAAGAAAATACGGCCAAAATGCTCTCGGTCTGGAAAAATCTCATCCTGCTGCGGCAGAAAGGCGCCACCGGAATCCACCAGATAAATGCAAGGCAGCCGATTGGCGCGGGCGATTTCTTGCGCGCGCACATGCTTCTTTACGGTCAGCGGAAAATAGGTGCCGCCCTTCACGGTGGCATCATTGGCGATGATCACGCATTCGCGGCCGGAAACGCGCCCAATGCCGGAAATGATGCCCGCACAGGGAACCTCCCCACCATAAAGCCCATGGGCCGCGAGTTGGGAAAGTTCCAGGAAGGGGGAGCCCGGATCAATCAGCGCGCGCACCCGTTCACGCGGCAGCAACTTTTTGCGCGCCAAATGCTTGTCCCGCGCAGCTTTGCCGCCGCCCTGTTCGGTTGTGGCGATGGTTTTCTCCAAATCCGTGACCAGCGCCGCCATGGCGGCGGCATTGGCGGCGAAGCTCTCGCTGCCTGTATCAAGGACGCTACGCAAAACGCTCATGCGGTTTCGCGGAATAATTCCCGCCCAATCAGCATGCGTCGGATTTCAGACGTACCAGC
>CAMCHA010000183.1 GCA_945874515.1 Asaia bogorensis | reverse complement strand
CGCGCAGCCTCCAGCCGGCCAATCGCGGCGTGGCGCAGCTTTTCGGATAGCAAGTCAACAATGACGACAGTCAGGATGATCAGCAGGATAATGGCGCTGATTTCCTCATAATAATTGAAGGAGATCACCTTATAGAGCTCCTCACCAATGCCGCCGGCGCCGACAAAGCCGATGACGCTGGCGGAGCGGATATTCACTTCAAAACGCAGCAGCAGATAGGACAGGATATTGGGCAAAACCTGTGGCAGAATGGCGAAGCGGCAGGCGGCGAACCAACTGCCACCGGCGGAGGTTACACCATCCCAGGGCTTCATATCGGCATTCTCAATCGCCTCGGCAAACAGCTTGCCATTGGCGCCGGCGCTATGGAGCGCAATCGCCAGAATGCCCGCCAGCGCACCAACGCCAAAGGCCCAGACGAAAATCAGCGCATAGACGATTTCGGGAATGGTACGCAGCGCCTCAAGAAAGCGGCGCGTGAGATTATAGACAAGACCCGAAGGCGCGATGTTGCGCGCCGCCGGAAAGGCCAGCAAAAGGGAAACCGCCGAACCCAGCAGCGTAGCCAATGCCGCCATATTTGCGGTTTCCAGGATCAACAACGCCCATTCCGGCAGGCGATAGAACCAGAAGGCGATGGAGCCCTCGGTCTCCGCACTCGCAAACAACGAAGCCCAGCGCAAATCTGGCAGGATGCGGGTGAAATATTCAAAAATACGCGGCAGCCCGGCCCATAATGTCGCGGGATGCGCCTCACTGATCCAAGCCGCAATAACCAGGCACACCAATACCACCGCCGCGCCCAAAAGCGCGGCATTACGCTTTTGGCGGCGCGCCGCCTGAAAAGCTTCCTCCCCGCGGATTACCGCGGGAAGGCTGGTGGCATAGGCTTCTTGCATGCTCAGGAACGGCGACGACGCGCAGCGGCTTCCTCACGGCGGATTTCAACGATCAGGTCGTAATCCTCATGCCGCACTTCACGATAGCCCGTGCCAGCACCGCGTTCGATTTGGCGGTAGATGTCCGGATGCGCCTTGGGCAGTGCAAGATGGAAGCGCTTGAAATCTTCCTTGAAGGCCGCAGGAAGATCGGTACGCGCCGAGATCGGACCATTCACAATGGGTTCGGACCGCCAGATGATCCGCAGATCGCCCATGTTCAACATGCCCTTATCCACCATGGCGCGCAGATTGCCACGGCTGAAGCCTTGTGCCTGATCACCCTGGCCGGATGCCCAAGTTACGGCGGCATCATATTGGCGCTGCAACACGGCAACCACGCCCTGTTCATGCCCGCCCGCGAAACCGGTGCGGGAGAAATAGGCATTGCCATCCACCGCAATACCACCACGACGCAGCGCGAAGCGCGGGATCAGATAGCCGGAAGTGGAATTGGCATCCGCCCAGGCAAGCGACTTGCCGCGCATCTGTTCCAGGTTGGTAATGCCTGAATCAGCACGCACAACCATGACCGCGATATAGGAAATGGAGCCATCCGATTCCTCGGCGGTCAGCAGCGGCTCAACCCCGCCATTGGTATCAAGCCAGGCGCCGGCATAGCCGGAAGGACCAAGGGACGCGACTTCAATCTGCTTCGCGCTGAAGGCTTGTAGCACGCCGGCATAATCCGAGGCCGGGAACAGCCTAGTCGGCACGCCAAAAGTACGTTCCAGCAAATCACGATAGGCGCCAAAGCGACCCATCCGATCAGCTTCATTCTCACCGCCCAGCAGCCCAACACGCAGCTGTGGCACCTGTTCCGCCCAAGGGCGGCGGCCCGGCGCGGGGAAGGCTTCGGCGAAGCTTTCCGTACGGCGCGGCGTCCAGGTCTGTGCCTTGGCAAGGCTTGGCAGCAGGGCAGCGCCAGCGGCAAGCGTGGCCAGCGAACGGCGGGTGATCATGTCGCAATCTCCTGTTGGGGGGATAGTGTTCAGGCCACCGCAAGCTGATGCGGTGTGGCGCCGACAGCCAGCGCGGCTTCTTCGGCGAATTCTTCTTCGGTCACGCCATAAACCTCGCGGATGCGGGCGGCGGTGAGTTCCGCGGGCGGGCCATCAAACACCACGCGCCCGGCATTCAGCGCGACAATGCGGTCGCAATAATTCCGCGCCGTGGTCAGATCATGCAGATTGACCAATACGGTCAGGCCGTCGCGGTTAACATCGCGCAGCGCATCCATCACAATCTTCGAATTGCGCGGGTCGAGCGAGGCAATCGGCTCATCGGCCAGGATCAGGCGCGGATTCTGCATCAGCGCGCGCGCAATCGCGACACGCTGCTGCTGACCGCCAGAAAGTGTATCGGCGCGTTGCAGCGCGGCCTCGGCCAAATCAAACCGGTCCAAGGCGGTCAGCGCCATGGCACGTTCTTCGGCGGTGAACATCTTGAACATGGAAGACAGCATGGGGCGCTGATTGAGCCGCCCTACCAGCACATTGGTTAGCACATCCAGCCTTTGCACCAGGTTGAATTGCTGGAAGATCATGGCGGAACGCATGCGCCAGTCGCGCAAAGCCCGGCCCTGTAATTGCGTCACATCCTGGCCATCGAAGATGATGCGCCCTTCGCTGGGCTCTGTCAGGCGGTTGATCATACGCAGCAGCGTGGATTTCCCCGCGCCTGAACGCCCGATCACGCCCACCATCTGCCCCGCAGGAATGCGCAGGCTGACAGAATCCACCGCAGTCTTGGCGCCAAAGCGCCGCGTCAGACGTTCAATTTCCAGCATGGAGACCCCGGTTTTCATGCCAGCGGCCTAGCAATGCTGTGTGACAGGTAGATGACAGTATGATGAAGGATCGGAGTCCTTCTGGGGCTTGATCCTGCGCCCCACCTGAAGCAGCGTAGCAACCAAACACGGAGGAGACAAACATGCAAAGACGCGCCCTGCTTGCCGCAACCCTGGCCGCGCCGGCCCTGCCGGCTGCGCTCAGCGCCCAGGAAACTTGGCCCAATCGCAGCGTTTCCGTGCTGCTGGGCTACCCGCCGGGCGGGGTCACGGATTTCGGCGCGCGCGGCATTGTGGACCGCATGGGCCGCGAATTGGGCCAGACCTTGGTGGTGGATAACCGCCCAGGTGCTGCGACGGCTGTCGCGAATAACGCTGCCGCCCAGGCGCGGCCCGATGGCTATACGCTGCTGATGGGCACCTCCACGCTTGCCATCAACCCCGCGCTGCAACCCAACCTGCAGCCGCGCGATCCGGTGGCGGCGCTCACGCCGATTGGCATGGTGTTTCGCACCGCCTTCATCCTGCATGTGCATCCCTCATTGCCGGTCAGAACAACGGCAGAGCTGATTGCCTATGCCAAAGCCAATCCGGGCAAGGTCAATTTCAGTTCATCGGGCACTGGGGCGGTGAACCATCTTTGCCTTGAGTTATTCCGGGCGCGCGCTGGGATTGATGTGGTGCATGTGCCCTATCGCGGCGGCGCTGCGGCCTTGATTGATCTTCGGCAGAATCGCGTGCAAGCCATGTTCAGTGCGGTACAGGAAGCCCTGCCGGCAGTGCGGGAGGGGGTGACGCGGGCGCTTGCCATCTCCTCCAAGGAAAGGTTGGCGCTGCTGCCGGATTTGCCGCCCGTGGCGGATGCGCTGCCCGGCTTCAATGGGGTGTTCTGGCAGGGGCTTTTCGGCCCGGCTGGCCTTCCCGCACCCATCGTCGCGCGCGCCGCGCAAGCTTTGGCGGTGGCAACACAGGACCGTGACCTTATCGCGCGTATGGGCGAACAGGGCGTCGTGCTGGAAACTGGCGGTCCTGAGGTTTTGGCGCGCACCCTTGCCGAAGAATTGGTCATGTGGGGTGATCTTATCCGCAGCCAGAACATCAAACCTGAATAAGCAGGGCTTGGCCCCGGCCTGATCCTTGCTAGGCTTCCAACCAGGGTAGCGCCCCCCGCTGCCTTGGATGGGAGATAGAGCATGACTTGGAAGAACCGCCTTTGGGGCGCGGCATTGACCGCTGCCTTAATGGCCCTTGGCGTTGCAGGCGCCGAGGCGCAGCAGCAGCCAAAGACGCTGCGCATCGCCATGACGGCGGCAGACGTGCCGACCACCTCCGGCATGCCCAATAACGGCTTCGAAGGCATGCGCTTTCTTGGCTATACGGCCTTTGAGGCACTGACCGGCTGGGACCTCTCCCGCGCTGATCAGGTGGCTGGCTTGCGGCCGGCCCTTGCGGAATCCTGGGAACAGGACCCTGCCAATCCGCGCATCTGGCGCTTCAAGCTGCGCCGCGGTGTCACTTTCCATGATGGCACGGCCTTCAATGCCGATTCAGTGCTGTGGAATTTCGATCGCTTCTTCAAGAATGACAGCCCGCAATTCGATGCGACGGGCAGCGCGATCACGCGCGGGCGCATCCCCGTGCTGGAATCCTATCGCAAGGTGGATGACTTCACCTTTGAGACCACCACGACACGCCCGGTTTCCTATTGGCCTTATCTGATTTCCTACATACTGGTGACCTCCCCCAATTCCTTTGAACAGGGCGGGCGGGATTGGGCACGCGTGGCGGCGCTGCCGCCAGCCGGCACCGGGCCTTTCCGGCTTTCGCGCTTTGTGCCGCGCCAATCGGCGGAATTGACGCGCAATGCGACCTATTGGGATGAGGCGCGTCGCCCGAAGCTTGATCGCGTGATCCTGCTGCCCATGCCGGAAGCCAATACGCGGCTTGCCGCGCTGCGTTCCGGCCAGGTAGATTGGATTGAAGTGCCGCCACCCGATGCGCTGCAATCGCTTCGTCAGGCGGGCTTCAATATCGTGACGAATTCCTACCCGCATGTCTGGCCCTGGGTCTTCGCTGCCGGGCGCCCCAATAGCCCGATTGCGGATATTCGCGTGCGCCAGGGGCTGAATTACTGCTTTGACCGCGGTGGCATGGTGCAATTGCTGAATGGCATTGCTGAACCGTCAGTGGGTTTTTTCAAGGCAAATGATCCGAATTTCGGCAACCCGACCCATCGCTACAGGTTGGACCCCGCCCGGGGCCGCGCCTTACTGGCCGAAGCCGGCTATAATGCGCAGCGCCCGCTGCGGCTGAAAATCGCCATTTCCTCATCCGGTTCCGGCCAGATGCTGCCCTTGCCCATGAATGAATTCATGCAGCAATCGCTCAAGGAAAATTGCGGCGTTGAAGTCACCTTCGACGTGGTGGAATGGAATACGCTTTTGGGTGCGCAGCGCGTGGCGCCTGATCAGCCACAATGGCTTGGTGCGGATGCCACCAATACCAGCCTGGTTTCGTCAGACCCATCGCAAATGGCGCGCTGGTTTCTTTCCGCCAATTTCTCCCCGCGCGGGTCTAATTCCGGCCATTGGCGGGATGAGGCTTTTGATTCTGCCTTTCAGGAACTGGAAACCGCGACCGATCCGGCACGCATCCAGGCGCTACTTAAGACCGCGCATGAAAGGCTGGTGGATAACCCCCCCTGGCTTTGGATTGTGCATGATTTGAACCCCCGCGCCATGAGCCGGCGCGTGACGGGCTTCACCTCGGCCCAATCCTGGTTCCAGGATCTGACGACGGTGGATTTGCGCTGAACGCTGCACGCTTTTGTGAAGCCTGCTAAAGAAAAGGGGCGGTCCCAGACTGCCCCTTTTTTGCGTCGTTTATTCAGGATCAAACACTCAGCAAGCGCCTGCTCCAGACCATCAGGCCAAGCGTGGCGATGGCCGCGACAACGAATACCGCCGCATAGCCCGACATGTGCAGAATGGTGCCGAACACCAGCGCGCCGATGCTCTGGCCAAAAAACAGCGCCATGGCGAAGGCCGCCACCGCCGTGCCGCGCGCTTCCGGCAGCGCCTCAGTCGCGCGCGCCTGCAAGACGCCATGCAGCATGTAGAAAGCAAGGCCGAGCCAGAATTGCATCGCCGCCACCGCAAGGCCGTTCGGGGCGAAGGCGGTCCCCACCAGCCCGGCGGCCAGCAGCACGCCACCCAAGGTCAGCAA
>CAMCHA010000182.1 GCA_945874515.1 Asaia bogorensis | reverse complement strand
CGATAGGGCACATGGGTCATGTTGAGCTTGCCATAGACCATCATCTGTTCGATCAGCAGGTGATAGGAACTGCCGACGCCGACACTCGCGAAATTCACGCGGCCCGGATTGGCGGCGATGTGGCGCACCAGGGCCTTACCAGGGTGGTGGATCATCCAACCCGGGCGGCGGCTGGGCCAGGGGATCGCGTTCCAATAGCGCCGCATCATCTTCCGCGACTTTATTGACGCGTGAGGATACCGGCCAAACCGCCAGCCCCTTGCGCGGGAAGGGCCGCAGCAGTGCCTGAAGCCGCGCGGGTTCGGCGGGTGTTTCACCCAACCATTCATCCCAATCCTCAGGCGGCAGGATCACCGGCATGCGGTCATGCAGCGGCGACAATTCCGGCGCGGCATTGGTGGTGATGATGGTGTAGCTGCGGATGATTTCGCCATCCTTGCCGCGCCAGCCTTCCCAAAGTGCCGCGAGCGGCATGGGCGCGCCATCGGCCATGGCAACCGCGAAGGCTTGCTTGGGTGCTTTCGGCCCTTCGCCCAGGCGCTGCCATTCATAGAAGCCATCGGCAAAGGCAATGGCACGGCGCTTCACAAAGGCGTCGCGGAAGGATGGTTTTTCGGCGACGGATTCAGACCGCGCATTCATCATGCGGCTGCCAATGGAAGGGTCATCCGCCCAGCGTGGAATAAGGCCCCAGCGCAAGGCATCCACATGCCGCGCGCCGGACTCTGGGTGACGGCGCAGCACCAAGCCATCTTGCGTTGGTGCCCGGTTGAAGGAAGGCACCAGATTCGGTGGCGCATTCACCGCCCGCGCATAGCGGGCAATTTCCCCGCTGGAGCGGTGCTGGAAATAGCGCCCGCACATGGCGGCTAACTTGCGACTTTTTCCGGATAGAGCGCGGCGAGTGCGGCTTCTGTCGCCGCAACCCTTCCGCGTTCGGTAATCAGCCCCGTGACCAGCCGCGCGGGCGTGACATCAAAGGCCGGATTGGCGGCGGGGCTGCCGGCGGCCGCCACGCGAATGCGCGTGATGCGGCCTTCAGAATCCTGGCCAGTGATGTCGGTTACTTCCTCAGGCGCGCGTTCTTCAATTGGGATTTCCCGCACGCCATCGGCGACCTGCATATCCAGCGTGGAATGCGGCAAAGCCACCCAAAACGGCACGCCATTATCCTGCGCGGCGAGCGCCTTCAGATAGGTGCCGATCTTATTCGCGACATCGCCGCGGCGCGTCACGCGATCCGTGCCCACAATCACGATATCTACTTCGCCATGCTGCATCAAATGCCCGCCGGCATTATCCGCAATCACCGTATGCGGCACGCCATGCGCGCCCAATTCCCAGGCAGTGAGCGCCGCCCCTTGATTGCGCGGGCGGGTTTCATCCACCCAGACATGCACAGGGATCCCAGCATCATGCGCCATGTAAATCGGCGCGAGTGCGGTGCCCCAATCCACCGTCGCGATCCAGCCGGCATTGCAATGGGTCAGGATATTCACGCGCTTGCCTGGCTTGCGCGCGGCGATATCCTGCAACAGCGGCAGGCCGTGGCGGCCAATGGCCTCACAGGTTGCGGCATCATCATCGCAAATCGCGGCGGCTTCGGCATAGGCGGCGGCTTCGCGCGCAGCGGCAGGCAGTGGGCGCAGCACGCCCAGCATTTTCTCAAGCGCCCAGCGCAGATTGATCGCGGTGGGGCGGGTTTCGCCAAGCATCGCGGCCACGGGTTCGAGCGCTTTGGGATTACGCCGCATCGCCAGCGCCAGGCCATAGGCCGCAACCGCACCAATCAGCGGCGCGCCGCGCACCTGCATGGAACGGATGGCATGCGCGACCTGGTCTTCATCTATCAGCCGCAGCCATTCCACCTGCCAGGGCAGCTTGGTCTGATCGAGGATGCGGATGGACCAGCCATCGGCCTCATCAAGGCGGATGCTGCGATAGGGGATGCCGTTGATCTTCATGGCGTGGCTAATAGATCGGTTTTCGCCGCGACGGAACAACCCGTTTCGCGCAAGTGATTGACAGGTCCTGCCCCGCCTTGCTCAATGCGCACCTGCAACAAGAAGGGCTTGGCCATGGCGCCGCTTCAGGGTTCAGGGCAAGGCAGTCTGAGCGATGAGGGCCGCCGGCGTTGGGCCATCCTCGCGCTGCTGTTTTTTTGCCGCACCAGCCTTGGGTTTCAGTTCCAGACCATGGGCTCTGCGGCGCCGGGCATCACGGCGGAGATCGGCCTCAGCCTCACGGAAATCGGCACGCTGATCGGGCTGTTCATGCTGCCGGGCGTGTTTCTTTCGATCCCAAGCGGCTATGCGGCGCGCTACATGAGCGACAAGGGCTTGCTCGTGCTCGGGCTTTTGGTGATGGGGCTTGGCGGTGCGACGGCGGCGGTGGCGGCTGGGTTCGGGATGTTGGCGCTGGCGCGCATTCTGTGCGGTATCGGCTTTGTGATTGGCACGATCTACTTCGCCAAAATGGTGCAGGATTGGTTCGCGGGCAAGGAATTGGCGACCGCCATGAGCATCCTGGTTGTCAGCTGGCCCCTCGGCATTGCCATTGGCCAGGTGGCGCATGATTGGTTGATGACGCAATTCCATTGGCGTCTGCCTTTCGCGATTGCCAGCGCCTATTGCATCACGGCGGCGCTGGCACTTTGGCTTGGTTATCGCGCCCCGCCTGGCATTGCCGCCCCGCGCGGCGCCGCTGCGCCGATGGGTCTGCCGCGGCGGGAATTGTGGCTCACGCTGCTCGCTTCCAGCGTCTGGGCGTTTTTCAATGCGGGCTATCTGGTGTTTTTGAGCTTCGCGCCCCAGGCGCTGCAAGACAGCGGCTTTGCGGCGCATCAAGCCATTCCGATGGTGAGTGCCGCGAGCGCGCTGATGATGATTTCCATTCCCTTGAGCGGGATTATCGCGGATCGTACCGGCAGGCCGGATGCGGTGCTTTATCTGTGCAGCACGGTTGCGGTGGCCTGCCTTGTGGCGCTGCCCTATGCGCCCTTCGCCATTCTGGCCTGTGTGCTGTTTGGGCTGATTGGTATGGGGCCGGCGGGGGTGATCATGGCTTTGACCGGCCAGGCCATGTCGCCCGCGCGGCGTGCCTTTGGCATGGGGGTGTTTTCGACGACGTATTACGCCATCACCGCGCCGGCGCCGGCGCTGGCGGGATGGCTGGTGGATCGGTCAGGCAAGCCGCAGGATGCGCTTATTCTCGCGGCGGTGCTGTTCGGCCTGACCATGGCGGGCAATCTTGCCTTTCGCGTTGCGGTTCGGCGACTGCGGTGAAGAATCAGAAAGCCGCACAGCCCGCGCGAAATACCGTCAGCACCGATTCCTGCGCAAAGCGCGCCTTCCAGGCCGCTGTCACCGGGGCAAGCCGCGCGGCAGCCGCCGCCTGATCCTGACCGGGCAGCACCAGCAGCAAAACCTTGCTGTCTTCCCGGCTGATCTGGCCCGCCGCATTGCGCCATTGCCCGGCGCCATCCAGTACAGTCAGTCCATCGGGGAAGGCGGGGGTCACGGTGTCTGCCATGAAGCGCGCCCATTCCGCATCGGTCACGGGTGCGCGGGTTGTCACATTCCGCCCGAAATAGGCTTCCGCAATGGTGGCCGGGCTTGCACCCACGGGGCAGGATGGCGGTGCAGCAGCGCAGCCCGCCAGTAGCAGTAAGGCGCCAAGCGCTGCCTTCACGCGGTAGTGGCCAGCAGAGCCACACCAGCCGCGATCAGCGCAATGGCGGCGATTTTTTGCGCACCCAAGCTCTCACCGAATATCGCCCAGCCAATGATGGCAATCACGATATAGGAAGCGGCAGTGCAAGGTAGCGCGACACTCATCGGAATGCGGCGCAAAGCAATGATGTAGAGCAGCGCCGCGCCGCCATAACACACCAGCCCCACCATCGTCGGCAGGCGAAAAAGCTGATCGAAAAACCCGCCCTCGGAGGCCACAGAACTGGCCGCGCCGGATTTGAGCAACACCTGCCCGATCAGCGAGGCGGAAATCGCTGCTGCAAGCACCAGCCAATAGATTGTCATGGTGCGCGCCCCTCATCCCGCGCCGGCAGAACCTCGCGCACCACGCCTTGCGGCTTGCCATTGGCGGACATGAAGGATCGCCCAACATACTCGCCAAGCACGCCAAGGATCAGGAATTGCACGCCGGCAATCAGCAGCGTGACGGTCATGAGCGAGGCCCAACCCGAAGGCGTGTGCCCCATAAGCCCTTCAATCACCACATAAAGCGCGGCCAGCAACCCCAGCACGCCCATGCCCGCACCGGCGATGATCGCAAGCCGCAAGGGCAGCACGGAGAAATTCGTCGCCAAATTCATCCAAAGCCGGATGAGGCGCCGCATGGTGTAGTTGGAACGACCCTCAGCGCGCGCGAAGTGCTTTACCTCGATCGAATCAAGCCTTTGCGTCACCTGCATCAGCAGGCCATCCACGTAAGGGTAGGGGCCGCGATACTTCACAACCTCGGAAACCGCCAAGGCCGACATGCAGCGGAAGGAAGACAAATAAAGTCCCTTTGGCTTGTCCATCAATTGATCCGCGACCCAATTGGCGAAGGCGCTGCCCAGATTGCGCCAGCCTTCATGTTCCTTCACGGCATAGCGTGTGTAAACCACATCAAAACTGCCAAGCCGCGCATGATCATAAAGCCGGATGACTTCTTCCGGCGGGTTCTGCAAATCATCATCCATGGTGATGATGTAAGCGCCGCGCGCATGGCGCAGCCCCGTCATCACCGCATTATGCTCACCAAAATTGCGCGCATGTTCAATGTAAGTCAGCGGCACAGCCGCGTTTTGCTGCAAGGCGCGGCAGACATCGCCGGAATTATCCGGGCTGCCATCATTCACCAGCACAATTTCGATCCCGCCTTCGGGGCGCAGCGCCGATAGCGCTTCCACCAGCGCGCCCACCGTGGCCGCACCGCGATAGACCGGAACCACAATGGAAAGACCGACGGGATATTCCTTGCCGGCCGATATCAGGGGCATTGATCTTCTCCGTTTTCAGGGCCGCGTTGCGGTGATCAGGACCGAACCGCCCGCGGGGTAGCGCAGGCCGATCCGGGCCATGAACCGTTCAAGCTCCGTTACAGCGTAAAACATTGCATCCAACCATGGCGGGAAGGGGGCGACATCGCTTTTGGCCTCGCTATCCGATTTCAGCACCTTGCGTTGCAGAATCATGAGCGGCAGCAGCAACGCATTCCAATAGCGGGTTTCAATGGCGGTGAAGCCGGCATCCGTCAGCAGGGCGCGGCCTTCGGCGGCCGTGAAGCGGCGGGCATTATGCACCCGGATATCATGGGCCGAGTGCAACCATTCAAAGGCCGGCAGGTTCAGCACCAGAGCGCCGCCTGGCTTAAGCACGCGGTGAAATTCGGCCAAAGCCAGGCCCGGTTCCACGGCGCGATGGCAAAGCACATCCATGCTCACCAGCGCGCCAAAACTGGCATCGGCGAAGGGCAGGCGATTGGCATCCCCCCCGGTGGTGAGGGCACCGGATTTGGCCCCGGCGCGCCGTGCGGCTTCCGGGTTGAAATCCAGCCCCACCAAGCCGCGCGTGGCCTTCCCGGCCAGGCGCCGGAGCAGCCCACCCGTACCGCAGCCAGCATCAAGCAACGCCCCGGGCGCGCCGGGGCGGCGATGCAGGGCATCAAGGACACGAAGGTGCAGCGCGCGGTACCACCACATGCGCTCCTCCACCGCATCCATCAGATCATATTCGGCGGCTTCCACGGGAGGTTGTTTCGCATCGCGGCGGGGCGGGAACAAGGCGCGGCGCGCTTAAGCCTGCCTTATTTGGCTTGCATAGGCCCCCATCTGAGCCGAGACTGCGCCCAATAAACATGCAATCGACATCACCCTTGCCCGCGCCGCACCGCGCGGGCGCCCTTGCCGGGGCCATGCCAGACCAAGCCGCCAGACGCTGCCTTTCGCATGGCTGAGGCGCCCAAAACCGCGCTC
>CAMCHA010000181.1 GCA_945874515.1 Asaia bogorensis | reverse complement strand
CCTTCTTGCAATCCATCATGCCTGCGCCGGTACGCTCGCGCAGGTCACGGACCATACCCGCTGTGATTTCAGCCATTGTTCATCCCCATTGCTGGATGATTGAAAGAAAAGGGGCCACCGGTTGGTGACCCCGAAAGCATCAGGCCTGGGCCGCCGCTTCGGCGCCTTCAACCGGCGCCAATACTTCAGCAGCGATTTCTGCCGCGACTTCCGGCAGCGCTTCTTCCGGCAATTCCTCAACGGCACCGAGGTCCACGCCGGAAGCCTGCATTTCCGCCGAAATGCCATCCAGCACCGCGCCCGCGATCATGTCGCAGTAAAGTGTGATGGCGCGGATCGCGTCATCATTGCCGGGGATGGGGAAAGTCACGCCAGCCGGATCGGCATTGGAATCGACCACCGCAATCACCGGAATGCCAAGCTTATTGGCTTCTTCGATCGCAAGCTTTTCCTTGATGGTGTCAATCACGAAGATAATGTCGGGTAGGCCGCCCATTTCCCTGATGCCACCCAAAGCGCGGTCAAGCTTTTCCTTGTCGCGCGACAGCATCAGCACTTCTTTCTTCGTCAGACCCGCCGTGTCGCCCGACAAACGTTCATCCAGCTGGCGCAGGCGCTTGATGGAACCGGTAATGGTCTTCCAATTGGTGAGCATGCCGCCAAGCCAGCGGTGGTTCACGTAATACTGGCCGCAGCGCACCGCGGATTCGGCCACATATTCAGCAGCGGCCTTCTTAGTGCCAACAAACAGCACGCGGCCACCGCCAGCGACGGTGTCACGCACGGCGCGCAAAGCGCGGTCCATCATCGGTACGGTTTGTTGCAGATCCAGGATATGCACCTGGTTGCGCACGCCGAAGATGTAGGGCGCCATGCGGGGATTCCAGCGGCGCGTGTGGTGGCCAAAATGCACCCCAGCTTCGAGCAGGGAGCGCAGAGAAACGACGGGCATCGCCATGAGCGATTTCCTTCCATGTTGGTCCGGTTGAGCCTCCGCGGCGCCTTCCCCGATGAAGGGGACCGGACCCTGCCTGATCAGGAAGGGTGCGCCGCGTGCGAATTACCCCCGGGGAGAACCCCCGGAAGCGGCGCCTAAATGGCCGAAATGCCGCCCCAGGGCAAGGGGGTGAGCGTTATTCGGGCCTGATCGCGGCCCCTGAGGGGGGCGTGGCCCCCCCCTGACTAGCTGCCGACCTTCAATGTGGAAGTCAGGCCCCTCAGGCAAGCCAGGATGGAAAGCGGCGTGATCTTGCCGGTGCGGGGGTTTTCCTCGGAAGGCACGTTTTCAATGGTCATGGTCAGCCGGACGGTGGAGGCTTCAACGCGGATGGTGTGGGTGTTCCGGGTCACGCCAGGGTCGGCCCAGATTTCCACCATGGTGCGTTCCGGCCCGATGCCGGCCAAAGCCAGGGCGGCGGCGACATTAACATTGGCCGGGAAGCCCTGGGCGGCGTCAAAGGCATTGCCCTTAAAAACACGGGTCGCGCTGGTAATGGCGCCGACATCAATCTTGTTCGCCTCAAGATAGGGCGCCCCGACCAGGCCGCGGGGGGGCTTCCGGGTTTCGATGGTCACACTTTCCACATCACCCTCAGCCGCGGCGCGCACGGCATCAAGGCCAAGGAGCGCGCCGGTGGGCACAATGATCCGCGCGCCCGTGGCCCGCGCCCGTTCCACCAATTGCATGCGCGGCAGCAGGGCGCCGACTGAGGAAGGCACAAAAATCCGCCCGGCTTCGATGGCGGCGGTGGCGATTTCCTCAAAAATCGCAGCCGGGGCGGCCTCCACCACGATATCGCAGGCGGCGAGTTCAGCGTTGGAGACGATGAGCGGCGGCTTGGCGAAGCCCGCCACATTCGCCTCTGCCTTGGCGCGGTCCCGCGCGGAGGCAGCGGCGAGCTTCAGCCCCGGCACGCCCTTGTCCAAGGCGCGGGCCAAATGCAGCCCAATCGCGCCCAAGCCTGCAATGCCAACCGTCAAACCCTGCGCCATGGGAGCCTCCGTTCAATGAGAGGGCCGGGCCATAGGGCAAAATGACGGATTGGCAAAGCCAGCGCTTATTCTTCCTTGAACCCGTAATCCGGGATGCCCTGCTCATTGCCGTAATACTTATAGGGTAGGAATTTGCCGGACATGGTGATCTTCACGCGGTCGCCCTTGGGGTTCGCCTGGCGTTCAAAATCGAAATCGAAATCAATGGCGGACATGATGCCATCGCCGAATTCTTCCTCGATCAACGCCTTCCAGGCCGGGCCATTCACCATCACCATTTCATAAAAGCGATAGATCAGCGGGTCCGTGGGCGGCATTTGCGTGCCGCGATAGGGCACTTCATTCAGCATGCGCTGTTCAACCTCAGAAAGGCCAAACAGCTTCGCGGCCTTGGCGGCGAGCGGTTTTACGAACTTCATCTGCCCAAGCAGCGCGCCGACCACGAGGGTTGGCGACATGCCGCCGATTTCCTCACAGATATATTTCCAGGTCCAGCCTTTCTCGCGCTTGATGTCGAGGATTTTTTCAGTGAGTTGGGCGCGCGTCATCGCGTTTCTCCAGCTTTGGTTTGGGAAGGATCACTCCGCCGCAAGCGACGGTGGGGAAAGGGCAGGGCTGACTTCCGGCACGGCGCGGGCCGACCAGTCAGCCGGCGGCGCATCGGCCTTGAAGGCACGTGACCGCGCGATCAGGAAATCCAGGATATGATCACGCAGCGCATGATAGCCCGGCATGTGATGCAGATTGGCCCGCGTGCGCGGCTTCGGCAGCGTGTTCAACACCACCTCCGCAATGCGTGCCTCCGGCCCATTGGACATGAGCAGAATGCGGTCTGCGAGCAAGATTGCCTCATCCACATCATGGGTGATCATGAAGCCGGTTTGCTCGGTTTCACTGACCAGCCGCGCGACCTCATCCTGAAGCGCGCCGCGCGTCAGCGCATCAAGCGCCGAGAAGGGCTCATCCATCAGCAGCATTTTTGGATTAATGGCGAGTGCGCGGGCAATGCCAACGCGCTGCTTCATGCCGCCGGAAAGCTCGGCCGGTTTCCGGTCCGCGGCGTGGTCCAGGCCAACACGTTTCAAGGCTTCACGCGCAGCGGCATCGCAGGCGGTGCGTGACCAATCGCGATGGCGGCAGGAAATGGCGAAGGCGACATTGCCGGCGGCCGTCATCCAAGGCATCAGCGCATGGCCCTGAAAGACAACGGCGCGATCCAGCGATGGGCCGGTGATGGCCTGGCCATCCACAATCACCGCGCCATCATCGGGCGCTTCAAGCCCGGCCAGGATATTCAGAATGGTGGTCTTGCCGCAGCCCGAATGCCCAACCAGGCAGACGAATTCTCCACGTGCGATGCCGAACCAGACATCCTGGAAAACGGTGGTCGGCCCATAGCGGCGCGCGACACCTTCGATGGAAACATAAGCTGTCATGGCTTTATTCCCGCCAAGCCACGGCACGCGCGCCTAGGCCGAGCAAGCGGTCCAGCGCAAGCCCCACCAGGCCGATCATGAGAATGGCAATCACGATATCGGCGATGGAAAGATTATTCCATTGGTTCCAGACCCAATAGCCAATGCCTGTGCCGCCGACCAACATCTCAGCCGCGACAATCACCAACCAGGCAATGCCGATTGAAATACGCATGCCGGTCACAATGGTGGGTGCGGCGGCAGGCAGGATCACGCGAATGGCGGTGCGCCAGCGCCCTGCTTCCAGCGTGCGCGCCACATTCAACCATTCACGCCGCACGCTGGCCACACCAAAGGCGGTATTCAGCAGCATGGGCCAGATGGAACAGATGAAAATCACAAAAACCGCTGAAATCGCGCTATCCTTGATGGAATAAAGCGCCAGCGGCATCCAAGCGAGTGGCGAGACCGGGCGCAGCACCTGAATGAAGGGATTGAGCGCGGCATTCAACAGCGGCGACATGCCAATGACGAAACCAAGCGGAATGGCGACAATGGCAGCAAGCCCGAAGCCCGCGCCAACACGCAGCAGCGAATAGGCGATTTGCACGCCAATCCCCTGGTCATTCGGCCCGCGCACATAGAAGGGATCGGCCAGCAATTCCAAAAGCCGCTTACCGATGGCGCTTGGCCCCGGCATGGGCGTGGTGCCGCCCTGTGCCGCTGCCTGCCCCAGCAGCGCGGCATATTCAGGATCAAGTGCGGCACCACCGCCGCCAGCCTTGGGCATGACGGCGATTTCCCAGGCGCCCAGGAAGATCGCCAGGATCAGCAAAGAAAGCCCGGCAGATCGCCAGAAGGGTACGTTTGCAGTCATTACGAACGACGAATGGCGAAGCTGTTCAGATAGGCTTCAGGCTGCGCGGGATCGAAATCGCGCCCGAAAATGCGATGCGTGCGCGAAGCACTCGCCGGCACTGTCATGCCAAGCTCTCGCATCGCCTTTGCCGCGTCCGTCGCAAGGAAGACTTGCTGCGCCACACCTGCGTAATCAACATCCCCGCGGATTTGTCCCCAGCGCTTCATTTGCGTCAGAATCCAGACGGCCATGGAATGCCATGGGAAGGGATCGAAATTGATCCGGTCCGGCACGCGCTGCACGCGGCCAAGCCCATCGGCGAAGGTGCCGGTCAGCACCTGTTCCACCACCGTTGGCGGCTGGTTCAGGTAATTCTGCCCAGAAATTGCCTGCGCCACTTCGCGCCGGTTTTCAGCCTTGGAAGCATAGGCGGTGGCTTCGACAATGGAACGCATCAGGGCAGCAAAGGTATTGGGCGTTTCGGTCATCATGCCGCGCGGCACGGCGAAGGCGCAGCAGGGGTGACCATCCCAAAATTCCTTGGTCAGCACATGAATGAAGCCAATCCCATCAAAGACAGCGCGCTGATTGAAGGGATCGGGGCCCAGGAAGCCATCAATATTATCGGCGCGTAGATTGGCGACCATCTCGGGTGGCGGCACGGCGCGGATTTGGATGTCGCGGTCGGGATCAAGCCCGGCTTCGGCAACATAGGCGCGCAGCAGGTAATTGTGCATCGAAAAATCAAACGGCACAGCAAAGCGGAAGCCCTTCCAATCCTTGGGGTCGCGCTTTTCCTTGTGCTTATTGGCGAGCGTAATCGCCTGGCCATTGGTGTTTTCAATCGCCGCCACCGCCCAAGGCACCGGCTGCGCCACGCCAACGCCAAGCGACATCGCCAGCGGCATGGGGGAGAGCATATGCGCCGCGTCATATTCGCGCGCGATGGATTTATCGCGGATCACGGCCCAACCCGCCGTGCGGATGACCTCTACATTCAGGCCGTTGCGCTTATAGAAGCCCATGGGATCGGCCATGATGATCGGCGTGGCGCAGGTAATGGGAATGAAGCCGATTTTTAGGTCGCGCTTTTCCGGAGCACCGCTGGCCTGCGCCAAGGCTTCGCGGGCGCGGGCTAGCGGAAACACACTATCAAGCGCGGCAAACAGCGTGCCGGCGCCAAGCGCATTGATCAGCGCGCGCCGCGTAGCCGCCTGCGGGAAGGCCGCACGCAACACCGCTTCCTGCGCGACTTCCCCGAAAGCCCCGGTGCCATCGGCCGGCGCGGCATCACAGGCAAAGCCCGTGTGCGTAGCGCCGCAGCCGCAAGGGCCTGGGGCATGTGTGGAATTGCGGCGATGAAAGGCCATGAAGCATCTCCCGGTTCTTGTCAGCGCAACGCGATGACGGAGGGGAGTTAGCAAGGCGCATGCCGCGTTTTTGGGCGGATAGGAGGGGTTTAGATGGAGCTATTGCACGCGAAGTAAGCAAACGGATTAAATTATGTGCAAATATATCCTGCCAAGCCGGATAAAGGCTTGGCAGGGGTAGTCAAAGGCGCTCAAACCACCGGGCTTTTGCCGCCATCCACATTGATGGCCGTGCCGCTGATGAAGCCGCCCTGTTCGCTCGCCAGCAGCAAAGCAAGGGAGGCGAATTCCTCGGCCCTGCCGATGCGCCCAAGCGGCACTGCCTTGCCCTGTTCGGCCTTCCACTCATC
>CAMCHA010000180.1 GCA_945874515.1 Asaia bogorensis | reverse complement strand
CGTGAAGCCGCTTGACCCGCTGAAATTCCGCGACCCTTACGTGACCGCCAAGGGTGAAACCCGCGCGCAAGTGGCGCTGACGGCGCTTGAGACGCTTTGGATCAATACCGGCACGCTCTGCAATATCACCTGCGCCAATTGCTATATTGCAAGCAGTCCGCGCAATGATGCGCTTTCCTATATCAGCGCTACCGAAGTGGCGGCCTATCTCGATGAGGCTGAGGCATCGCACCTGCCCTTGCGTGAAGTGGGCTTCACGGGCGGTGAGCCCTTCATGAACCCTGAATTCCTGGCGATGCTGGAAGATACACTCCGGCGTGGCCTGCACGCGCTGGTGCTGACCAATGCGATGAAGCCCATGATGAACCAGGCGGCGGGCTTGCTGGCGCTGCAAGCAAAATATGGTGCTGGCCTGACGCTCCGCGTTTCACTCGATCACCCTGATCCCAGGGTCCATGATGCCGAACGCGGCGCGGGCAGTTTTGATCGCACGCTGGAAGGGCTGCGTTTTCTGGCAGGGAACGGCTTTCGGCTACACATCGCCGGGCGCGCAGGCTTCAGCACCGGCAATGAACCGAAGCTCCGCGCCGATTTTGCCGCACTTTTCGCGGCCAATGGCATTTCTGTGGATGCCGCCGATCCCGTCGCGCTGATGCTGTTTCCAGAAATGGATGCGGCAGCGGATGTGCCGGAAATCACCACCGCCTGCTGGGGCATATTGGGCAAATCACCCGATAGCCTGATGTGCGCCTCCGCACGCATGGTGGTGAAACGCAAGGGCGCTGCCCGCCCCGCGGTGCTGGCCTGCACGCTTCTGGCCTATGATCCGCAATTCGAATTGGGCGCCACGCTCGCCGAAGCCTCCCGCCCCGTCGCGCTGAACCACCCGCATTGCGCCAAGTTTTGCGTGCTTGGTGGGGCGGCGTGCTCCCGCTGATGCGCTGACAATTGACGCCGCGCGCCGGGCGCGCGACCTAAGGGAAGTCCCGAATCGGAGCCCCTGTGTGATGCGCCGCCGCCATCTGATCGCCGCGCCCGCATGAATGCCATGCATGACGCCCCGCGCGAGACCTTGCGGCGCATCTTCGGCTATGGCGCTTTTCGCGGCCGGCAGGAAGAAGTGATCCGCCATGTCGCGGCCGGTGGTTCAGGGCTGGTCCTGATGCCGACCGGCGGCGGCAAAAGCCTTTGCTTTCAGGTGCCCGCACTTTGCCGCCCAGGGATTGGGATTGTTGTCTCCCCTTTGATTGCGCTGATGGAAGATCAGGTTGCGGCGCTCCGCCAACAGGGTGTCGCCGCGAGCGCTTTGCATTCGGAACTGCCGCCGGATGAAGCGCGCGGCGTGCTGCGCGATTTGCACAATGGGACGCTGAAGCTGCTGTATGTCTCGCCTGAGCGGCTGACGCTGGAGACGATGCAGGCGCGGCTTGAAGGTTTGGATATTGCCCTGTTTGCGGTGGATGAGGCGCATTGCGTCAGCCAATGGGGCCATCATTTCCGGCCCGAATATCGCGGCCTTGGCATATTGGGTGCGCGCTTTCCGCATGTGCCGCGCGTGGCGCTGACCGCGACCGCCGATCCGCGCACGGTGGAAGATATCCGCCTGCAATTGGGCTTGCAGGAAGCGCCAGTGTTTCGCGCTTCCTTCGACCGGCCCAATATCCTGATCGAAGCCGCGCCGCGAGAGAATGAACGCGGCCAAATCCGCGCCTTGATTCGCGAAGCTGGCGGCACCGGCATTATCTATTGCGGCAGCCGCGCAAAAACCGAAAGCACCGCCGCCTGGCTGCGTGATGATGGCACTGAAGCCATTTCCTTCCATGCCGGCATGGAAGCCAGCGCCAAGCGTGAAGCGCATCGGCGCTTTTCGCGCGGTGAGGAAATGGTGATGACCGCGACCATCGCCTTTGGCATGGGGATAGATCGGCCTGATCTGCGCTGGGTGGCGCATCTCGATCTGCCGCGCTCACCTGAAAGCTGGTATCAGGAAATCGGCCGCGCGGGGCGAGATGGCCTGCCGGCGCGCGCCTTGCTGCTTTATGGCGCCGGGGATATTGCGCTGGCCCGCCATCGCATCGCCGAAAGCCCAGCGACTGACGAACAAAAGCGCGTGGAAGGCGCGCGGCTTGAAGCCATGGTCGGCATCGCGGAAGCTGCCACGTGTCGTCGTGCGCTGCTGCTCCGCTGTTTTGGTGAGGAACCTGAACGCGAAGCCTGCGGGCATTGCGATATTTGCCTGAGACCACCTCGGCTTTTCGATGGTACTATCGCCGCGCAGAAGATGATTTCCGCCGTGCTGCGCACCGGTCAGCGTTTTGGCGTGATGCATGTGGTGGATGTATTGCGCGGGCGCCTCACTGATAAGGTCGCGCAATTTTCCCATGACAAGCTGCCGACTTTTGGCGTGGGGAAGGATTTGCCCGATACCGCCTGGCGCGGCGTGGCGCGGCAATTGGTGGGCCGCGGCGCTTTGGATGTGGCAGTGGAAAACCATGGAGAACTTGTGGCCACCGAAGCCGCGCGCCCCATTCTGCGCGGTGAGGATGTGGTGATGCTGCGCGAAGATGTAGTGCAGGCCGGCAAAAAAACGCCGGCAGCGCGCAAGGGGCCGGATGTGGCGGGCATTGGTTCCGATGATCCAGTCTTTGAAGCACTGCGCGCCTGGCGCCGCGGCATTGCCCAGGCGCAGGGCGTGCCGGCCTATGTGGTCGCGGATGATCGCACCCTGGCGGGCCTTGCCGCGCGGCGCCCGTCCAACACGGAAGAATTGCTGGAAGTGCCCGGCATGGGGCGTTCGCGCGTGGAACGCTATGGCGCTGATATTTTGCGCATCATCGGGGAAGCGGGCGCCTGATAAAGCGCCACACCACCTTTAGATCGCGCTATTCACCCCAAGGCGCTTCGCGGTGCCGATGATATTCGCCCAGGTATCCTGCGGTAGCGGCACGCCATCAGCGAGCCTCTCCGCACGGCGCGTCGCTTCCGGTTCACCTGGCAGCAATACCGGCGCGGCCGGATCGGCGGGGCGGGTTTCCGTAATCCAATCCGCGTAAATCAGCCCCATGCGTTCAAATTCCGCCTGAGTGCCGAAATGCTTGGGCGAGATGAAAATGGACAGCATGCCATTGGCGATGCGCGTGCGCTCAGAAACCGGGCCGCTGGTGCCGCCCGCGGTCAAGCAGCCGGCCAGCATTTCGCACATGAAGGCCAGGCCCGAGCCCTTATGTTCGCCAAAGGCGCGAATGGCGCCGGTGCCTTTCGAAACATCGCGCGGGCCGAGCGTGTCGTAGGGGCCATAAAGCGTGTGTGGGTCGGTCGAAAGCCGACCATCGGCTTCAATCAAAGCGCCTTCCGGCAACGCCTTACCGCCGGATGACGCGACCAGCACTTTGCCTTCGGCCACCAGCGAAGTGGCGAAATCAAGCAGGATGGGCCGGCCCGGCAAAGGCACACCGATCGAGACCGGATTGGTCGAAAACCGCCGCTCCACGCCACCAAAGGGGGCAACAAGGATGGAGCCCGCGACATTGACGAAATGGATTGAAATCAGCCCGGCTTCCATCGCCTGTTCGGCATAGGCGCCAACGCGGCCGATATGCCCCGCATTGCGGAGTGCCGTGATGCAAACACCATTTTCGACAGCGCGCTTGATGCCAAAAGCCACGGCTTGCGGCGCCACAGTCTGGCCAAAACCCCATTTGCCATCAATGACAGCAAAGGCGCCGCCATCCGTCACCACATCGGCGGTCTGGCCCTTCAGCACATAGCCAGCTTCCAGCCATTCCACGTAGCGCGGCACGCGCACCACGCCGTGGCTGTCATGCCCGGCAAGATTGGCATCCACCAAATGGCTGCTGATGCGCCTGGATTCCGGGCCATCACAGCCGGCAGCCTGAAACACATTCGCGACCAGCGCATCAAGCGCTTCGGCATTGACCATAACAGGAGGGGTGCTGCCCATGAGGGGGTACTCCGCAAAAGAAGGAATGCGCGCCGGCCCTGGATCGGCCGGCGCGGCGCGATTACATGGCGGCGATCTTTTTCGCCTGTGGCGCCAGCAGGCGCATATAGGTCGGCGTCACCAGCATTTCGGTGATATTGGCCCGCGCCGGCATGGTGGCAACAAAAAGCGCCATCGCCGCCAAATCTTCGGGCTGCAATAGCCGTTCAATATCTTCCTGTGGCACGGGTTCAGGCCGATTCTTCAAAATATCGGTGGCGACTTCGCCCGGGCAGATGCAGCAGGAACGGATATTATGGATGCCATTTTCCTGATTGATGCTTTGCGACAGCGCCACAAAACCATGCTTCGCCGCCGTGTAGCCGGGACCCGAGAGGAAAGAAATATTCTTCCCGGCCATGGAGGCGATTTGAATCAGATGCCCACCGCCGCGCTTGCGCATACCTGGCAGCACCGCGACCGAGGTGAAGAAGGGCGCGGTCAGATTGCCATCCACCAGGCTGCGAATGGCCTCAGGCGTTAGCTGGTGCAGATAGCGCTTGGGCAGATTGACGCCCGCATTATTCACCAGAATATCCGGCCCGCCGATGGTGGCTTCCACCTTGGCGAGTGCGGCGGCGACTTGTTTTTCATCGGTCAGGTCGGCCGGCACAATCACAGCACCGCCGCCGATCATCTTCGCGGTTTCTTCAAGCGGACCAACGCGCCGGCCAGTCAGAGCAACCTTGGCACCTTCGGCCGCGAATGAAATGGCAATCGCGCGGCCAATGCCGCTGCCCGCCCCAGTGACCCAGGCAGTTTTACCTTCAAGACGTTTCATCACAGAACCTTATCAGTGGTGGGATCAATCAGATGCATCTGATCCATATGTGCAATCAAGGACAGCGGCGCGCCAACGGCAGCCGGGGTCGCTGGATCAAGCCGCGCGGAGACTTCCGTGCCATTCAGCTTGAAATGCACCAGCGTTTCCATGCCCATGGGTTCAATCACGTCGGGTTTCAGCGTGATCGGCGCCGTATTAGCCTTATCCGTCGCCTTGTCATCCGTCAGGTGTTCGGGGCGGATGCCGAACAGCACATCCTTGCCCGCATGCGGCTGATAGAGCGCGGTGCGTGCCGCCGGCACATTCAGCACAATGTCATGCGGCAAATGCAGGCGGAGCGCGCCAGAAGCCTGTTCCAGCCTGGCCGGGATGAAATTCATTGAAGGGCTGCCGATGAAGCCCGCCACGAATTTAGTCGCTGGATGGTGATACAATTCCTGCGGCGGCCCGACTTGTTCAATGATGCCGTGATTCATGACCACGACCCGATCAGCCAAGGTCATGGCTTCCACCTGGTCATGCGTCACATAGACGGTGGTGGTATTCACCGTCTGATGCACCTTCTTGATTTCGGTGCGCATTTGCACGCGCAGCTTGGCATCCAGGTTGGAAAGCGGCTCATCGAACAGGAACACCTTGGGGTCACGCACAATGGCGCGACCCATGGCAACGCGCTGACGCTGCCCACCTGAAAGTGCCTTGGGCTTGCGTTCCAAAAGCGGCGTGATGTCCAGAATGCGCGCAGCTTCGGTCACGCGGCGATCAATTTCCGCCTTGGGGAATTTCCGCAACATCAGGCCAAAGGCCATGTTGTCGTACACACTCATATGCGGATAAAGCGCGTAATTCTGGAACACCATGGCAATGTCACGATCCCGCGGTGGGATGTCATTCACCAGCGTGCCGCCAATGGCGATATCGCCCGAGGTGATTTCCTCCAGCCCTGCAATCATGCGGAGCGTGGTAGATTTGCCGCAGCCCGAAGGCCCAACCAGCACGACGAATTCGTGATCGGCGATTTCAAGGTCAATGCCTTTCACGGCCTGGACGCCACCTTCATAGGCCTTGACGATTTTGCGAAGCGATACCTGAGCCATGTTTGTTCAACCCTTGGTCGCGCCGGCGGTCAGGCCGGCGATGTAATAATCCATGAGGAAGGCGTACACGATCACTGGTGGTAGCGCGGCCAGTAAGGCCCCCGCCATGATCTGCCCCCAGGCGAA
>CAMCHA010000179.1 GCA_945874515.1 Asaia bogorensis | reverse complement strand
ACCCCTGCGCAAACAGCAGCGCGCGCAAATCCGCATGATCCACGCGCGCCCGCGCTGCTGCCGCCACTACGGGCTTAGCCTTGAAGGCAACGCCAAGCCCTGCCGCGCCCAGCATATCCAGATCATTCGCGCCATCACCCACGGCGAGTGTTTCGGCCAAATCCAGCCCTTCTTCCGCCGCCAGCCGCTTCAGCGTAACCAGTTTGGCATTGCGGCCCAGAATGGGCTCACCCACCAGGCCAGTCAGCCGGCCACCTTCATGCAGTAGGGTATTGGAGTAATGTTCATGAAAGCCGAGCCGTTCCGCGACACGGCCCGTGAAAAAGGTGAAGCCACCGGATACCAGGGCGCAGCGCGCGCCATGAGCACGCATGGTCGCGACCAATTCCTCAGCACCTGGCATCAGCGCGGTGGTGGCCCAGGTGCGTTCAAGCGCCTCCAGCGCCAGACCCTTCAGCATGCCCACACGCTCCCGCAGCGCCCCTTCGAAATCCAATTCGCCATTCATGGCGCGGCGCGTGATGGCCGAGATTTCTTCCTTGAGCCCTGCCTCCCCGGCCAATTCATCCAAGGTCTCACTGGTGACCATGGTGCTGTCCATATCGGCAATCAGCAAGCGCTTGCGCCGCCCCGCCACATCCTGCGCAATGGCATCCACGGGGCTGCCGGCCAAAGCCTCTCGCACCGCGCGATCGGCCACTTCCAAGGGCAGGCCAGCGAAGGGCAGATCGGCAGCCTCAGCTTCGGCGAGGGGTTGCACCGCGCCAGCCTCCGCACCCGCCGCGCGCAGCGCCGCAGCAGCCTTGGCCAAATTATCCGGGGAAAGCGCGCCGCGCGGGGCGATCAGGGTCAGAATCTTGTCCATCAGCGGGCTATGCCTCTGTCATGAGCCCTGATCAACCTCCCGCTTTGTTTGTCGTCGGGCCAACGGCGTCAGGCAAATCCGCGTTAGCACTTGCCATCGCCGAACGCCTGGGTGGCACCATCATCAATGCCGATAGCATGCAGCTTTACCGAGAGCTTCACATCATCACCGCTCGCCCAAGCCCAGAAGACGAAGCCCGCGCGCCACATGTGCTTTACGGCGTGCGCGAAGCGGCCGAGGCCGCATCGGTGGCCTGGTGGCGCGATGCGGCGCTCAAGACAATGGAAGAAACCCATGCGGCGGGTCGGCTGCCCATCATCTGCGGCGGCACCGGCATGTATTGCGCGGCGCTCACCCAGGGCCTGGCCGCGATCCCGCCCATCCCCGCGCCAGCCCGTGAAGAAGCGCGGCGCCTATTGGCCGAGGAAGGCCCAGCCGCCCTGCATGCGCGTCTGGCGGCTGAGGACCCTGCCTCCGCCGCGCGGCTCCGCCCCAGTGATAGCCAGCGCATCGCCCGCGCCTATGAAGTCTGGCGCGGCACTGGCCGAGGCATCGCGGCCTGGCAAGCGGAAGCCAGCGCCGCCCCCGCGCCTTGGCGCTTCGCCGCCATTCTGCTGGACCCGCCTCGGGCTGAACTGCGCGCGGCCATCGCCCAGCGTTGGGCGGCCATGATCCAGGCCGGCGCGGTTGACGAAGTGCGCGCCCTGCTGGCCCAGGGCCTTGACCCCGCCTTGCCCGCCATGCGCGCCCTTGGCGTGCCGGAAATCGCGGCCATGCTTTCCGGACGGCTGACGCCTGAGGAAGCCTCCGCCCGCGCCATCCTGGCAAGTGGGCAATATACCAAGCGACAAGCGACCTGGTTCCGTCACCATGAATTGGCGCCCCCGGACCGATCCTATCTCATAAATGCGCGATTTGAATGTTTGGCGCAATTTTCGGAAAGTGAATCGGCCAATTTTTTCGCATTTCTTGATTTTATCCGTTGACGCCCCCTGGCCGAGGGTCTAACAGCCCCTCCTCGCCGGCCCTGAACCTTCGGGGCAGGTTGCTTTTCATGAAGGAAGTCACCCATGTCCGCCGCGACCCAAGCCCCGCCCGCCTCTGATGCCCTGACCATGTCGGGTGCTGAGGTCGTATTGCGCGCGCTGAAGGATAACGGCGTTGAGGTGATTTTCGGCTACCCCGGCGGCGCGGTGCTGCCGATCTATGACGCGATTTTCCAGCAGAACGCCATTCGCCACATCCTGGTGCGCCATGAACAGGCAGCGGTTCATGCGGCAGAAGGCTATGCGCGTTCCACCGGGAAGGTTGGCGTGGTGCTGGTCACCTCCGGCCCTGGCGCCACCAATGCGGTGACGGGGCTTTTGGATGCGCTGATGGATTCCGTGCCGGTCATTTGCCTCACCGGCCAGGTGCCGACGCATTTGATCGGCAATGATGCCTTCCAGGAAGCCGATACCACCGGCATCACCCGCCCCGCGACCAAGCATAATTATCTGGTCAAGAAATCCGAAGACCTGGCGCGTGTGATGCACGAAGCGTTCTATGTCGCGAAATCCGGCCGCCCCGGCCCGGTGGTGATTGATCTGCCGAAGGATATCCTGATCAACAAAGCGCCCTATCGGGAAGCGACCACGCAAAGCCATCGTTCCTATCGCCCGCGCACGGAACCTGATGCCAAGGCCATCCGCGATGCGGTGCGGTTGCTGAAGCGCGCGCATCGCCCGATTGTCTATGCCGGCGGTGGCGTCATCAATGCCGGGCCGGAAGCATCGCGCTTGCTGCGCGAATTCGTGCGCATGACTGGCATGCCCTGCACCAATACGCTGATGGGGCTTGGCACCTATCCGGCGGAAGACCCGCAATTCCTTGGCATGCTTGGCATGCACGGCACTTATGAAGCTAATCTTGCGATGCATGGCTGCGATGTCATGTTCAATATCGGCGCGCGTTTCGATGACCGCGTGACGGGGCGGCTCAATGCCTTCTCACCGACATCGAAGAAGATCCATGCGGATATTGATCCATCCTCCATCAACAAGAATGTCGCGGTGGATGTGCCGATTGTGGGCGATGCGGGCGCCGTGCTCGCCGCCATGATTGAAGCCTGGAAGGCGGATGAAGCGCCGCAGGACAAAGGCGCCATTGCCGCCTGGTGGCGCAAGATTGATGGGTGGCGCAGTACGGATTGCTTGCAGTATCGCCAGGAAAGCAAAATCATCAAGCCGCAGCATGCGGTGAAGCGGCTGTATGAAATCACCCGCGAATTGGGGCGCGAGACCTTCATCACCACCGAAGTTGGTCAGCACCAGATGTGGGCCGCGCAGTATTTCGGCTTTGACAAGCCCAATCGCTGGATGACCTCGGGCGGGCTGGGCACCATGGGCTATGGGCTGCCGGCGGCGATGGGTGTGCAGATCGCGCATCCGGATGCGCTGGTGATTGATATCGCTGGTGAGGCTTCGATCCTGATGAATATTCAGGAGATGGCCACGCTCGCGCAATATCGCCTGCCGGTTAAGGTGTTCATCCTGAACAATGAATATATGGGCATGGTGCGCCAATGGCAGGAATTGCTGCATGGCGGGCGCTATTCTGAAAGCTATTCCGCCGCCCTGCCGGATTTTGTGAAGCTTGCCGAAAGCTTCCACGGGGTTGGCATGCGCGCAGAAGGCATTGATGATCTTGATCGCGTGATCCGTGAGATGATCGCGATAGACAAGCCCGTGATCGCGGATATTTGTGTGGCGAAGGATGAAAACTGCTTCCCCATGATCCCATCAGGTGCCGCGCATAATGAAATGATCCTTGGCCCGGGCCAGGAAGGTGGCGTCGCTGGCGTTACCGATGAAGGCATGGTCCTGGTCTGAGGAAGCGAGCAATGTCTGATCTGAAAATCGGCCAACGCGCCGCAACTATTGCCGTGTTGGTCGAAAACGAAGCGGGCGTGCTCGCGCGCGTGATTGGCCTATTTTCTGGCCGCGGCTACAATATTGATAGCCTGACCGTGGCACCGGTGGATGAAACCGGGCGAATTTCACGCATCACCGTAGTCACCAGCGGCACGGATATGGTGATTGAACAGATCAAGGCGCAGTTGGATCGGCTGGTGCCTGTGCATAAGGTATCTGACCTGACGATTGAAGGCCCGCATCTGACGCGCGAATTGGCACTGATCAAAGTGGCAGGGCGCGGTGAGAGCCGCATGGAAGTGCTGCGCCTGGCCGATGCCTTCCGTGCGCGTGTGGTGGATGCCACCACGGAAAGCTTCGTGCTGGAGATGACCGGTAATTGCGATAAGATTGATGCCTTCCTAGCCTTGATGCGCCCAATCGGGCTTGTGGAAGTCTCCCGCACCGGCGCGGTTGCCATTGCGCGTGGGCCCAGGGGAATATTGGAGTAGGCGAATGTCTCAGGCCTTGCCCAAGACGTATAGTAAGGGCAAGGCCATCGCTTGGGCCCTTTATGATTGGGCCAATAGCGGCTTTCCGACGGTGGTTTCCACCTTCGTCATCGCCGCTTATTTCACGCAGGGCATAGCGCATGACCCCGTGGCGGGTCAGTCGCAATGGGGCTGGATGCAAACGCTGGCGGCCTTTGCCATTGCGCTGCTCTCACCACTGCTTGGCGCCATTGCCGATCAGGGGGGGCGCCGGCGCGCGATGCTGACGCTCTGCACGCTGGTCACCGCGATTTTTACTGCGCTGATCTGGTTCGCGCGGCCCGACCCCGCCGATGCGCTGTACGCGCTGATCTGCATTGGCATCGCAACCATCGCCTTTGAACTGGGCACGGTATTCTACAACGCCATGCTGCCTGGCCTGGTGCCTGAAGAAAGGATGGGCAGGCTTTCGGGCTTGGCTTGGGGGCTTGGTTATGCGGGCGGGCTGGCCTGCCTGTTGCTGGCGCTGGTGCTGTTCATCCAGCCCGATCCTTCGCCCTTTGGGCTTGATCGCGGCGCGGCGGAACATGTGCGCGCCTCGGCGGTCTTGGTTGCGGTCTGGATATTAGTGTTTGGCTGGCCGGTGTTGATCGCTTTGCCTGACCCGAAGGGTGTGCGGCCCAGGCTGCGCGATGCGCTCGCGGCCGGCTTGCGTGAAATGGGCAATCTGCTGCGTGGCCTGCCGCGCCGCCCGGCCATGGCGCGGTTTCTGATTGCGCGGCTGTTTTATACGGATGGGCTGAATACGCTTTTTGCCTTCGGCGCGATTTATGCCGCCGGCGTGCATGGCATGACCATTCAGGAAATTCTGTATTTTGGCATTGCCATGAATGTCACTGCAGGGTTGGGCGCGGCCGGCTTTGGCTTGATCGAGGATCGGCTCGGCGCCAAGCCCACGGTGATGATCGCACTCGGCGCCATGATTGTGCTGGGCAGTTTTCTGCTGCTCAGCAATGACAAGACAATGTTCTGGATCCTGGCCATGGCGCTTGGGCTTTTCATGGGCCCCGCCCAGGCGGCGTCGCGCACGCTGATGGCCCGTATGGCACCGCCCGATGAGGTGACGGCGCATTTCGGTCTTTTCGCGCTTTCCGGGCGCGCCACCGGATTTCTCGGCCCCGCGGCGGTGGCCATGGTAACGGCGTTGAGCGGCAGTCAGGCCTGGGGTCTGGCCACGGTCATTGCCTTCCTCGCGCTTGGTGCGGCCATCCTGGCGCCCTTGCGCGTGGTTCGCCATGGCTAAATCGCCCGCCCTTCTGCCATAGTCCCGCCGCGGAGGCATGGCAGAGTATACCCATGGCAGAAAATGCGCGCGAAGCCGCCTGGGCGGCGCTGATGGCTCTGGCCGCAAGGCCGGGTTCGGCGACTATTCGCCCGCTTTTCGCCGCTGATCCTGATCGTTTCGCGCGGTTTTCACGCCAGGCTGGCGATGTGCTGCTCGATTTTTCCAAAACCGCGATTTCGGATGCGGTGCTGAAGGCACTGCTCGCGCTTGCCGAGGCCTCTGATGTCGCGGGCTTCCGCGCACGGCTTTTTGCGGGTGCTGCGGTGAATGCCACCGAAGGCCGCGCGGCGCTGCATATGGCGCTGCGCGCTGAACCGGGCGACAATTTCCGCGCAGGCACTGAGGATATCATGCCCGAAATGCTTTCGGTGCGCGCGCGCATGGAAGCATTCACCCGTGCCGTGCATGAAGGGCGCATC
>CAMCHA010000178.1 GCA_945874515.1 Asaia bogorensis | reverse complement strand
GAATACCGAAGGCGTCAAGGGCGGTTGAGTTTTTCGCTTGGTATTTCAATGGTCATGGAGAGCAGCCGAAAAGAATGGCTCTTGCCATGGCCATCAAGATTGAGGCTGCCATTCACGCCGCCTTCCAGCACTTCATCAATGACAAAGTTGAAGGCGTTGAGCAGCGGTAGGTCATAGCGCTTGCAGGCGGTGGCGCCACGGTGGCGGAATAGTGCCAGCACTTTTTCTTCCGTCACCTGTTCCGCCAACAACGGATAAAGCGCCGGATCATAGGGCATGAGTGAGAGGTTCACGCGATTGCCCTTATCGCCGGCGCGGCTATGCGCGATGCGGTGCAGTGGGGTTTCGATATTTTGGGTCATCAATTCCACTCCCGCGCTGGCAGTACCCGCGTTTCGGTGGGCACCATATCGCGCGGCACCAGGAAGCTTCGCGTCAGAATGCGGGGTGTGACGCGCCAACGCGCGCCAGAGGTGCCTGCTGTGCCGCAGCAAAGCAGCGCCAAGGCTTCACGAGAAGCCTGATCCGCATCATCGCGCGTGGTGGCCTCCACCGCCAAGCGAATGCGAACATCCTGCGGTTCCGGCCCCGCGTAGCCGCGCCAAAGCGCGCCATCATCCGAATCATGCACTGACGCAACGCCGATCAAATCTGCCCGCGCTCGCCGCGCCAGGCCGCGCTGCTTCACGCGTTGCAGCAGCACATCGGCCGTTGCGCGCGCGCGCGCCAAGGCATTGGGGCCAGCCACGCTGATTTCGCCTTCGCCCAACCAGGAACCTTCGTAGCAGGCAGTGACTTTCAGCAAATCTGGCCGCTGACGGCCCTGCAAGCCATGCACGGCAACACGATCCTGCCCGCCTGACGTTAGATGCGCCCCGGTAATATCCAGGATCACATCTGGGGTGATATAGGCCGAAGGATCATGCAATTCATACAAAAGCTGTTCCTTGACCGTGCGCTGATCAACAATGCCGCCTGTGCCTTCCGGTTTGGTGATCAGCAAGGATAGATCGCGCCCGACCTCGGCAATCGGAAAGCCGATATTGGCGGGGTCTGGAATATCCTTGAAGCCGGGGTCCCAGAAAACACCGCCCGTTACCTGGCTGCCGCATTCCAGCAAATGCCCCGCTGCCGCACCAACCGCCAGCGCCTGCCAATCATCCTCGGCCCAACCGAAATGATGCATCAGTGGCGCGATGGCCAAGGCAGGGTCTGAGGTACGCCCCGCCACCACCACTTGCGCGCCGGCGGCCAAAGCCTGTGCCAGCGGTGTGGCGCCGATATAGGCGTTGGCGGAAACCAGACTCCAGGAAGACATATCAAGCCCAGCATCCGCTTCATGCACGGCGAGCTTATCGAGATTGACGCTATCCGAAACATCATCGCCCGTCACAAGACCAATGCGGAGTTCCGGCATGCCGAGTTTCTTTGCAAGCCGGGCAATGGCACGCGCGGCAGCGGCTGGATTGGCGGCGCCAAAATTGCCGAGAATGGGAATGCCTGCGCGGGCGCAATCAACCAGGATCGGTTCCAGCAACCTTTCCAGCATGGGTTCATAGCCCGCTTCCGGATCGCGCCGGCGTTCAAGCTGCGCCAAAGCCACGGTGCGTTCGCCCAGGCATTCAAAGAACATGGCGGCGGGCAGGCCGCGCTTGACCAAGCTGCGCACCACCGGGAGGGGGGCATCAATCCGATCCCCCGAAAAACCCGCACCATTGCCGACCAGAAAAAGATCACTCACGCTGGGCACTCCTTTGAGCATTTTCAGGCCAAGTGGGATCACTTGGCGACTCGGAAAATGCGATCAAACAAAAGTTTTGGACAGTTACGGTTACTAAAAGTAAACTGAAACCGCTCTAATCGCAGCGCCGAGTGTGGCCGCGTCGCTATCGTCAAAGGCAATCGGGTTGATGGCAAGCATGCCTTGGCCGATGCGCCCGGCATCAAGATGAATGGCGGGACGATGGGCGCGGAGCCTTGCATCCGCCGCTTGTGCGGTTGCCGCATCGGGCAGGCGCCATTCCAAAATGGGCAGACCTGGCTTGGCGCCATCGGGGATAAGGCGCAGCGCTTCCGGGTGCCCCGCCGCCACCAGCACCGCTTCAAGCCGCGCCTGCCAGTGCGCGCTGCGCTCACCCGGATTGTCCGCCACAAAGCGCCGCAAAGCCACAATCAGCCCAATGATTTCTTCCTTGCCGATCTTGCAGGAACGCCCAATGCCGTGATGCGGCAGGCCGCGCATTTGCGCGAGTGGCGCGAATTCTGCCGGCGCGATGAACTCCGCTTCCGGCATATCCAGATCCAGCATTTGCGCCAGCGCAGACGAAACCAAATCACGCCGCCCGGCAAGAATGCCGGAAGATTGCGGCCCGCCCAAAGCCTTGCCGCCTGAAAAACATACCAGATCGGCGCCTTCGGCAATAAAGCGGCGCAGGTTTTCTGTGGGCGGCAATTGCGCCGCTGCATCCACCAAAACGGGGATATGCCTTTCGCGGGCCACGCGCACCACATCGGGTAGTGGTGGTTCGCTTTGCGCGCCCGCCAGATAATAAATCGCGGCCGTCCGATCCGTTATGGCGTCAGCGATTTCCCAGGGCGCGGCATCGCGTACGCCGGGGCCGGAAACGCGGTCCGGAATGCCGATTTCAATGATGCGCCCGCCCGCCACGCGCAAGGCGCGATCATACATATTGCGCTGGCTGCGAATGGTGATGAATTCGTCCGGCATGCCGCGTGTATCGGGCAGGCGGTTCATCGCGCCCGGATCAAGCCGCGCCATGCAGGCGGCCGCGCCAAGCAAAACCGCCGCAGAGGCACCGGAAGTGACGATGCCCGCTTCCGCGCCGGTGGCTTTGGCGATCTCTCGGCTGGCGGCGGCTTGCAGATGGTGCATTTCCACCGTGGCGCGCGCGGCTTCCGCCATGGCGGCCAGCACTTCGGGCGCCATCAGCCCACCGGAAAGCCGCGTATTCGTGCCATAGGCATTGATGATGCGCGGCACGCCCAATTCATCATAGATCATGTTTGTGGTCCCGATAGCGTACGGCGCAAAGCATCACGCCAAAGCGCGTAGCGACTATCCGCTTCAGCGCGGTTCATTTGTGGCATGAAACGACGTTCCAGCCGCCAATGCGTGGCCCCTGCGTCACCAGGTGGGGCGCAAAGCCCTGCCTGCATGCCTGCCAGGTAAGCTACGCCCAGCGCGGTGGTTTCCAGTATGGTGGGCCGGTCTACAGGCGCGCCTAATTGGTCGGCCAGGAATTGCATGGTCCAATCGGAAGCAACCATGCCGCCATCCACGCGCAACACGGTTTCCTTGGTACCCTGCCAATCCGCATGCATGGCTTCGATCAGATCGCGCGTTTGAAACGCAACACTTTCGAGGGCAGCACGGCATAATTCGGCGCAACCACTGCCGCGCGTCAGGCCGAATATCGCGGCCTGCGCCTTGGCATCCCAATGCGGCGCGCCAAGCCCGGCAAAGGCGGGCACCAGCACCACGCGCTGCGCGGGGTCTGCCTGCGCGGCAAGAATACCGGCTTCCTTCGCATGCCTGATGATGCCCAGGCCATCACGCAGCCATTGCACTGCCGCGCCGGCCACGAAAATCGCGCCTTCCAGCGCGTAATGGCGCTTGCCTTGCAATTGGTAAGCGATGGTCGTCAGCAGTCGATTGCGCGACGCGACCGGCGTTTCGCCCGTATTCAATAAGGCAAAACAGCCCGTGCCATAGGTGGATTTCACCATGCCCGGCGCAAAACAGCCCTGGCCAATCGTTGCCGCCTGTTGATCACCCGCCATGCCGCGAATGGGAATGGCGCCACCAAGCAGCGCGGGATCGGTTTCGCCAAAATCCCCGGCGCAATCGCGCACTTCCGGCAAAATGGCTTCCGGGATGCGAAACAGGCGCAGCAACTCAGCATCCCAAACACCGCGCCGGATATCGAACAACATGGTGCGCGCGGCATTGGTGGCATCCGTCGCATGCACGCGCCCACCCGTCAGGCGCCAGAGCAAAAAACAATCCACCGTACCGAAGGCCAGCGCACCGCGTTCCGCCGCTGCCCGCGCACCTGCGATATTGTCCAGCATCCAAGCGAGCTTGGTCGCGGAGAAATAGGGGTCAGCCAAAAGCCCCGTGCGTTCCGTCAGCAGCGCCTCATGGCCCTCGGCACGCAGCTTCGCGCAGGCATCGGCCGTGCGCCGATCCTGCCAGACAATGGCGCGATGCAGGCAGCGCCCTGTCGCGCGGTCCCATAGCAGCGTGGTTTCGCGCTGATTGGTGATGCCAATGCCGGCGACATCAGCCGCGCTGCCGCCCGCTTTCTCCAAAGCCTGACGCAAAGTGGTAATGGCGCCCTGCCAGATATCTTCCGGCTCATGTTCCACCCAGCCGGGTGAGGGGAAATGCTGTGGCAATTCCATCTGCGCCGTCGCGCGCGGCGCAAGGTCAGCGCCGAAGGCGATGGTGCGCGTGGAAGTTGTGCCCTGATCGAGCGCAAGCAGCAGGGGGGTCTTCATGCTGTGGCGTTTCCTTTCGCTGCCGAGCATAATGCGGGAAAGGAGATTGCGCGATGGCCATTCAGCTTTTTGAACTCTGCGGTGCCGATCCGGCGCGGCGCTTCAGCCCCTATTGCTGGCGGAGCCGCTTGGCGCTGGCCCATAAGGGTCTGGCGGTGGAAACCATTCCCTGGCGCTTTACGGAAAGGGATGCGATTGGCGCCCATGGTGCACAGAAAGTGCCGGTGATGTTGGATAATGGCCGCACCATTATCGATTCCTGGGCTATCGCTGAACATCTGGAAGATACCTATCCGGATCAGCCTTCTCTGTTCGGTGGCACGGGCGGGCGCGCGCTGGCGCGCTTCATCAATGCCTGGGGCGATGCGGTATTGCATGCCGGGATCGCGCGGCTGGTGGTCTCCGACATTGTGCAGCATTTGGCGCCGGAAGATGCGGCGTATTTTGTGCCGGATCGGGAAAAGCGCTTCGGCATGAAGCTTGAAGCGGTAACAGCGGATCGCGCCGAACGGGTGAAGGGCTTTCGCGACAGCCTGATGCCGCTGCGTATCGCGTTGCGGTCTGCGCCCTTCCTGCATGGCGATGCGCCGGGCTATGCGGATATGATTGTCTTTGGCGGCTTCCAATGGGCGCGCTGCGTCAGCGCCTTCCCGCTATTGGCTCAAGATGATGCGGTTTATGCTTGGCGGGAGAGGATGCTGGATGCCTATGGTGGCATCGCCCGCACCGCACCGGCCTATGCGGAAGCCTGAACCGCGACTTCTTTTCGCTTGAAAGGCGGCGCGCTTCGGGCTTGGCTTGCGGTATTCGTCATGTTCCGCAAGCCAGGAGGCCGCTATGCCCACACCCACCCTGATCCGCAACGCCGCTTGGACCGCCGAATGGGATGCAGCGGCGGGTCAACATTTCTACGGCCAGGGCAAGGATGTGCTGCTGGCCGATGGGCGCATTACCGCCATCACGCCGCATGATCCTTCCGCGCCGCCGCCTGCTGGCGCTGAGGTGATTGATGGCAGAAAGCTTTTCGTCATGCCCGGCCTGATCAATATCCACACGCACCCGACAACAGAACCCGCCGGGCGCGGTGTGCGGGAAGATCATGGCGTGCCGGAACAGCAAATGACCGGCCTGTTTGAACGCCTGCAAGCCTTCAAACTGGACCAGCAAGGCCAAGCGGCAGCGATGCGCCTTGCCTATGCGGAGTTGATGTCTGCGGGTGTGACCAGCGTCGTGGATTTGTCGCCACCCTTCCCATCCTGGCTTTCTATCATGGCGGAAAGCGGCCTACGCGGTTGGGCGGGGGCGGGCTATGCCTCGGCGCGTTGGGGCATGGAAGCGCCGCAAAGCGTGACCTGGTTGTGGAACCGCGAAGATACGCGCCGGCAATTCGATGCAGCCAAGCAATTCATGAAAGAAGCCGAAGCCGATCCTTCGGGGCGTTTGACTGGCATTGTCTTCCCCGCCCAGATTGACACGGTGGAGGAGGAGATGCTGCGCGAAAGCATC
>CAMCHA010000177.1 GCA_945874515.1 Asaia bogorensis | reverse complement strand
AGGGAACGATCAGCATTCATCACAAAGGATGCGCCTTCAAACACCAGCTCATCCTGGCCGCCCACTTGGTTCACAAACACAAAGCCAAGCCCGTTTTCAACGCAGCGCGATACCGCCAGGTCCAGCCGCGCCTGATGCTTTTCTGCCTCGAACGGCGAACCATTAATGGCGATCAGGATTTCCGCGCCGGTTTCACTGAGCGTTTCGGAAACGGCGGGGAACCACCAATCCTCACAAATCATCAGGCCAAGGCGAAAGCCGCGAAAGGGAATGGGGCCAGGCGCGGGGCCGGCATCAAACACGCGCTTGTCGTCAAACACGCCGTAATTGGGCAATTCATGCTTGGCCCGGCGCGCGGCGATCTGCCCGGCTTCCAGCAGGAACAGCGCGTTGAAAACCTTCTCACCTTCTTGCCAAGGGCCGCCCACAACCAGGCCGGGGCCGCCATCGGCGGTCTCGGCGGCCAGTTCCGCAATGGCGGCTTCGCAGGCGGCGATGAAGGCGGGCTTGCGCACCAAATCTTCCGGCGGATAGCCGGCGATGGAGAATTCCGGCGTCACCACAAGATCGGCGCCAAGCCGCGCTGCCTCTGCGCGGGCGTTGCGGATCAGTGCCGCATTGGCGGTCAGCGCACCCTCATGGGGGTTGAGTTGCGCCAGGGCAATTTTCAGGGTCTCGGCCATGGGCTTCTTCTAGAGGTTTTCTGGCGTGGGTGAAATCACCAGATTATGATGACCCTAAACCTGCCCGCCATTCGCCGGCGGCTCTCACCACTTTTGGCGCAAATCCGGTTCGCCTTCGCTCACCGGACATGCCCTAACCGCGTTTTTTGACCGTATTTTCCAAGCCGCCAAGTGTGTCCACTTGGCTTGAAAATGCTTTCAGCAAGAATTCGCGGCCAAGCTTCACGCGCGGCACGCCATCATAGGCAACGATATCCGCCGTGGCATAGGTTTCGGACCAGGTATTGGGGATGAAGCTGCCCGTGCCCACAACATCAATCGGCGCGCGCGCTTCCGCCATGACCCGGCATTTGCTAACCCCAAAGCCCGAGGACGCAACAATCCGCACCCGTGGGAAGCCGGCCTGGTCCAGGGCTTCGCGCATCCGCCAGATGGCGGCGGCGGAAACGCCAGTGCCGGTCAGGTGGCGCAATTCCGTCTCACTCCGGTAGCGCCTTGTCGCCTGCGGGGCATGGCGTTCCAACACGGCGTAGCTTTCGGCGGGGTCAAGCCCCTCAAGAAAGCGACCGCCATGGGTATCAAGCCGCATGGCAAGCCGCCCAGCCGCCGCCAATTCGGGGAAGCGGCGCGCGACGGCCAGGCCATCGGATATTTCTCGGCCGAAATAATCCACCAGCACCGTCAGGTTTTCATCCGGGAAGGTTTCGTGGAACATCTCAGCCGCGCGCACCGTGCTGCCGGCATAGCCGATCAGCGCATGTGGCATGGTGCCGTAGCCGCGCGGCGCGCCGAACCAATGGGCAGTCGCGTCATTGGCATTGCCGATGAAGCCCTTGGCGCCTTCCGTCTGCGCGGCGCGGCTACCAACGGAAGCAGCATAAGCCATCATATCCTGCATTTCCGCCCCGGCGCAGTGGCGTGCTTCCATGGCCAGGAAAGCGGTTTGTGGCAATTCAACACACATTTGATAGGCGTTATGCGCCGCAACACAGGCCGCGCCGAGTTTCTGCAGCAGCATGGTTTCCAGATCCACCAGCTGCACAAAGGAACCGCTGACATAAAGCAAGGGATCGCCCGCGCCGACCCATTGCCCTTCTTCATGCATCACTTCGATCTGGAATGCAGTGCCGCGAGACGCCGCGACAGCATTCAGCCAATCCAGCATCAGCCGAGGCGCCGAAATCACCGGGCGGCGCAGAAAGACCGCATAGGTCACTTTGGTATCACCAAAGCGTTGCACCACGGCCTTGGTGCGGTTGAAATAGCTATCAGCGCGGGCGGAAATTACCGCATCCGTCACATCGGATGCCGCCGGAAGGGTTGTTCCCTCCCGGCTGCTGGGCGCGTTCACTGCGCTGCCTGGGCCGGTGCGGTCAGGCCGGCCACGCGTCGCGCCTTCAATTCTTCGGCGATCAGGAAGGCGAGTTCCAGCGATTGTTCCGCATTCAGGCGCGGGTCGCAGGAGGTCGCGTAATTGGCCGAAAGATCGGTTTCCGAAAGCTTATGGGCGCCGCCCAGGCATTCGGTGACGTCGCTGCCGGTCATTTCCACATGCACGCCGCCGGCGAAACTGCCTTCAGCCTCATGCACATCAAAAAAGCCGCGTACTTCGGAAATGATAGCATCGAAGGGCCGGGTCTTATAGCCGGCGACAGTGGTGGTATTGCCGTGCATCGGATCGCAAATCCAAACCACATTGCGCCCGGCGCGCGTCACGGCACGGACCAGCGGTGCCAATTTCGCTTCCACTTTGTCCGCGCCCATGCGGGAGATCAGCGTCAGCCGCCCCTTTTCATTGGCAGGGTTCAGGATTTCTGTCAGCCGCACCAATTCATCGACGTCCATGCTGGGGCCGACCTTCATGCCGATGGGGTTTTTGACGCCGCGGAGGAATTCAACATGCGCGCCTTCCGGCTGGCGTGTCCGATCGCCAATCCACAGGAAATGCGCCGAACAGGCATACCAATCGCCGGAGGTGGAATCGACCCGCGTCATCGCCTGTTCATAAGGCAGCAAAAGGCTTTCATGGCTGGTGTAAAAATCAGTCTCCCGCACTTGCGGCAGGTCTGACATGCCGCAGGCCTGCATGAAGGACAACGTCTGATCAATGCGGGTTGCAAGATCAGCATAGCGATCCGCAAGCGGGCTTCTTTCGACAAAGCCCAAATTCCAGCGATGGACCTGATGCAAATCCGCATAGCCCCCCGTGGAGAAGGCGCGCAGCAGATTGAGCGTGCCAGCCGATTGCATATAGGCGAATTCCATACGCGACGGATCGGGAATACGCGCCCCAGGGCTGAAATCCGGCCCGTTAATGATATCGCCGCGATAGGAAGGCAGCGTCACGCCATCAAGCGTTTCATTGTCGGAAGACCGCGGCTTGGCGAATTGCCCGGCCATGCGGCCAAGCTTCACCACCGGCAGGGCGCCACCAAATGTCAGCACAACCGCCATTTGCAGCAGCACGCGGAAAGTATCGCGGATGATATTTGCCGTGAAATCGCCAAAGCTTTCGGCGCAATCGCCGCCTTGCAGAACAAAAGCCTGACCATCGCCGGCACGCGCCAAGGAAGCCTTGAGGCGCCGGGCCTCACCGGCAAAAACCAGCGGGGGAAATCGCGCGATCTTGGCTTCCATTGCGGCCAAAGCCGCTTGGTCGGGATATTCCGGCACCTGCCTGATTGGCATGTTCCGCCATGATTCCGGGCTCCAGCCCCGCGCAGTCATTTCCGCCTATCTCCCTGTTACAAGAGCAGGCACAATAACCACGAGCCCGCGCTTAGGGGAAGAGCAGGCGGGCAGCGCGACAGGCATGTGAAGGAAAGACAAGCCATGGAGAGGCAGCAAGATATCGCGATCCGGATGCAAAAGGCCGTCCAAGCGGGGGCGATCCCTGGCCTGGTGCTGGCTTTGGGTGACCGGCATGGGGGTAGCTGGGATGCCGGTTTTGGCAGCCGGGCCGTGGGAAGTGCGGAACTCATGCAGCCTGATGCGGTGTTCTGGATAGCCTCCATGACCAAGGCCATTACCGGCGCGGCGGCCATGATGCTGGTGGAAGCTGGTAAGCTTTCCCTGGATGCGCCAGCAAACGCGCTGGTGCCAGGGATTAGCGCGCTTGGCGTTCTGGAAGGCTTTGATGAGGCCGGGCAACCCAAAATGCGCCCCGCCAAGCGCCCCATCACCTTGCGCCACTTGCTGACCCATACTTCCGGCTATGCCTATGACATGTGGAGCAGCGACATCGCCCGCTTCCGCAAGGCGACTGGTACGCCCGCTGTCGGCACCTGCCGCAATGCAGCACTTGCACTGCCGCTGTTGTTCGATCCTGGTGAGGATTGGACCTACGGCATCGGCATAGATTGGGCCGGCAAGATGATTGAAGCCACAACAGGCGAGACGCTTGGCGCACATTTGCAGCGCGTGATTTTTGAACCACTGGGCATGGTGGATACTTCCTTCAAGCTGCGGTCAGATCAAAGGGCGCGGCTGGCGGCAATGCATGGGCGCGGCGCGGATGGCGCGTTTTCCGTCATTCCCTTCGAAGTGCCGCAGGAGCCAGAGTTTGAGACCGGCGGCGGCGGGCTTTATGGCACCGCGCGGGACTATTTGGCTTTCGCGCGCATGATCCTGAATGGCGGCCGGCACGGCAAGATTAGGCTGCTGAAACCCGAAACCGTGGCCGAGATGGCGCGCGATCAGATTGCGCCGCTTTCGGTGCGGCCAATGATTTCTGCCGTGCCTAGCGCCACGCGCGATGCGGATTTTTTCCCCGGCATGGCGAATGGCTGGGGGCTGACGTTTCTGGTGAACCGGAGGCCTTCACCGCAGGGCCGTTCAGCGGGTGGGCTCGCCTGGGCTGGGCTTGGCAATACCTTTTATTGGATTGACCATGGCCGCGGTACGGCAGGGATTTTCCTCAGCCAAATCCTGCCATTTTTCGACCCGGAGGCGATCAGCCTGTTTCGGGAGTTTGAGAGCATGGTGAATGGTGCTTGAGGCGCCGCCCCTAAAACACCACCACCGATCGGATGGATTTGCCTTCATGCATCAAATCGAAGGCATCGTTGATTTTCTCAAGCGGCATGGTGTGGGTGATCAAATCATCAATATTGATCTTCCCTTCCATGTACCAATCCACAATCTTCGGTACATCGGTGCGCCCGCGCGCGCCGCCAAAGGCTGAACCTTTCCAGACGCGGCCGGTGACCAATTGGAAGGGCCGCGTAGCGATTTCAGCGCCTGAGGGTGCAACGCCGATGATGATGCTCTCACCCCAGCCGCGATGGCAGCATTCCAGCGCCTGGCGCATCACCGCAACATTGCCGGTGCAATCGAAGGAGAAATCGGCACCACCGCCCGTGAGGTCCGTGATGGCCTGGACCACCTTATCGGTGCCGATCTCATTCGGGTTGATGAAATGCGTCATGCCGAATTTGCGCGCCATGGCCTGCTTGGCGGGGTTGATGTCAACGCCGATGATCTTGTCGGCCCCCACCATGCGCGCGCCTTGGATGACATTGAGCCCAATACCGCCCAGGCCAAAGACAACCACATTGGCGCCAGGCCAGACCTTGGCCGTATAGATCACCGCGCCGATGCCGGTGGTGACGCCGCAGCCGATGTAGCAAATCTTGTCGAAGGGCGCGTCTTCACGCACTTTCGCGACCGCGATTTCCGGCAGCACCGTGAAGTTCGAAAAGGTGCTGCACCCCATGTAATGGAAAAGCGGCTTACCGGAAGCTGCGCCTTCACAACTGAAGCGGCTGCTGCCATCGGGCATCATACCCTTGCCCTGCGTAGCGCGGATGGAGGTGCAAAGATTACTGCGCTGACTGAGGCAGGTTTTGCAGGCGCGGCATTCGGGTGTGTAGAGCGGGATCACGTGATCGCCGGGCTTCACGCTGGTGACGCCCGCGCCGACCTCGCGCACAATGCCGGCACCTTCATGGCCCAGGATGGCGGGGAAAAGCCCCTCAGAATCCAAGCCATCCAGCGTGTAGGAATCCGTGTGGCAAACACCAGTTGCCATGATTTCAACCAGGACTTCGCCGGCTTTGGGGCCGGCCAAATCCACAGTTTCAATGGTGAGCGGCTGTTTCGCTTGCCAAGCCACGGCGGCGCGCGTTTTCATGCAAAAGATTCCCTGGATGCTTGTGATCGTGATGTTGCACCGGCAAGGCGCGGCGCGAAAGCCTTAGGCAGGAACAACCATGGGTGCTGTGCGCGCACCCGCATCACGCGGCAAAGCCATTGCAGCGGCCAGCATGACAAGCCCAAGAACAGCCAGGGTCAGGAATAGCGCCGGCGCGCCGCCCGCAGCATCGCCATAGGCCCAGGCAACAAG
>CAMCHA010000176.1 GCA_945874515.1 Asaia bogorensis | reverse complement strand
AGCGCAGGATTTCCTCAGCCATGCTTGCCAGCCCAGGCCCACCGGGCAGGGGGCCACCAGGCAATTCCCGCGGCAAGGGGGCGAAAGTCAGCGCAAGCGTTGACGTAGCATCTCCCAGCTTGAGACCCGCCACACTGAAGGCGGTCGCTTCTTCATCTGCAAGCTTGATTACCGCCGGCTTCAGACGGCCATGTTCCGACAAAAGCGCCAGAGCCGTAGCGAAGGCCGGCCGATCTGACGGCGCGACCAGGGAAATCACGGGCTGTCCGATGAAATCTTCTGCTGCCCGACCAAAGCGAGCCCGAAAGGCGCCTTCGGCAAAGGAAATCTGGCCGCGGAGATCGGTTTCCACCAATAATTCAGCAGCCGCGAAGGCGAAGACCACAAAGCGGTCTTTGCTTTGGCGCGATGAAGCAAGCTGCTGCAATGGCAAGGGGGTTTTCATCTTTCCTTCCGGTGGCGAGTGCCCAATTCGCCAGCCTAAAGATTAACGGGCGCTTAAGCTAAGGCGTTCCGATAATTTTTTTTGTTATTTCTTGAGTTTAACCGCGCCAGGGCCTGCTGCCCTGGCGCGAGCCGCCATCACAGAAAAGGCGCCGTTCACTTCACCGGCGAAAAAGCTGTCGGCTTCATTTCCATCACCGTCTGCTGCTTCAGCGCACCCAGCGGCGCAATCGCCTTGCCGAATTCCGCCCAGCCCGGATCGCTCATCATCGCGGTGCGGCGGCGGTCACGGTCGCCCAGGCCCTCATAGGCCCACATGAAGACAACCTGGTTGATGGGCCCAATCTCGGTCACCGCGAAAAGCAGCAATTGGCCGAGCATGCGCTTTTGCACGGGCAGGCCGTATTTTTCATAAGCTTCCAACCAGCCGGCCATCTTGCCGGGGTGGAAATCATAGGTGCGGTGATCCACGAACATGCCCGCCCCGCCGATTTCCCGCTTGAATTGGAAGCCCTTGGCCTGGGTAATCGGCGAAAAAGGTACGGTTTTCAGGAACTTGACTTCCTGCTGGGCGAGCGCCCCGGCCTCTGCCGAGCGCTTGCGGAAGGCCTGCCAATCCGGATCAGCCTCGCGCGCTGCCAGGCAGGCTTCGCGGGTATCAATATCATCCCAGCCGCGGAAGAAGACCACGCGGTTGATGGTGCCGACTTCCACCTGAAAGAAGCCGAGCGATGGCCCCATATGCCGGCCTGAAGCCGGGCCGCCTAGGCTTTGATAGGCATCCATCCAAAGCGGCATCTTGCCCGGATGGAAGGTATATTGGCGCTGTTCGACATACATTTGGCGTTCTCCCCCCAAAAAATGATGAATGAGTTTCCGCCGAGACCCGCCCCAGCGCAACCCGGCCCGAGGCAGGCAAATTTGCTGCACTGCAAAAAATACTTGAACCGAGCGTATTACAGGCGCAGGAAGATACTCAAAACAGGAGCCAGTGCCATGACTACTCAGCGCCCCATCCCGCCCGGCCGGGAATTGCTGAAAAAAGGCAATGCGACCGCCCAGCGCGTGTTTGAACAATCACGCATCATGGCCGATGTGGTGGGCCGCCACGCCAAGGCCCTGCCTGAGGCAATGAACCCGAAAGCGCCTTTGGAAAGCCTGGCCAAGGCGGGCCAGGGGCTGATGCAGGCACCGCAAAACTTGGTGATGGATGCGGCTTCCTACATGCTGGATGCCGCGCAGCGGAGCTTCCTGTTCTGGGACACCATGCGCGAAGCGGGCAATAATTTCGTCGCGCATGAACAGGCGGGCTGCCCGCCTGTGTTGATTTTTGACTTCGAAACCGTGGTGGATGGGCGTAAGCTCACGCGCCCGGTGAATTACGCCCTGGTGCGCATCACCGTGCCCGCTGACATGCCGCCCAGCAATGATGCGCTGCGCCCCTTCCTGATCATTGACCCGCGCGCCGGCCATGGTGCCGGCATTGGCGGCTTCAAATCAGATAGCCAGGTGGGTGTGGCTTTGCGCCGCGGGCACCCGGTTTATTTCGTGATCTTTTTCCGGGACCCGGAACCCGGCCAAACCATTCTGGACATCACTGCCGCCGAAGCGGTGTTCCTGAATCATGTGACGGATGCGCACCCCAAGGCGCCGAAGCCTGTCGTGATCGGCAATTGCCAGGGTGGCTGGGCTGTGATGATGCTGGGCGCATCAATGCCTAATCAGCTTGGTGCGCTGGTACTGAATGGCGCGCCGCTATCCTATTGGGCGGGCGAGAAGGGCAAGAACCCGATGCGCTATCTGGGCGGGCTTGCCGGTGGCGGCTGGCCGGCTTCGTTGATGGCCGATATGGGCAATGGCCGCTTCGACGGTGCCAATCTTGTCGCGAATTTTGAGGCTTTGTCGCCGGCCAATACCTGGTTCCGCAAATATTTCGATCTTTACCAGAATGTGGATGAGGGCGCGGAGCGCTTCCTAGAATTCGAACGCTGGTGGGGCGGCTATTTCCTGATGAACCGCGATGAAATTCGCTGGATTGTGGAAAACCTATTCATTGGCAATCGTTTTTCTGCTGGCCGTATCGCAGCGGGCGACGGGCAGAATTTCAATATGCGCGAAGTGAAGGCGCCGATAATCGTCTTTGCGTCAGCCGGCGATAATATCACCCCACCCGGCCAGGCGCTGCGTTGGATTGCCGATGTCTATCGCGATGAACGCGAAATCAAATCGCTCGGCCAGACGATTGTGTATCTGTTGCATGAGGATATCGGGCATCTCGGCATTTTCGTCTCAGGTAAGGTGGCCAAGAAGGAACACAGCGAAATCGCCACCACGCTGGAGATGATAGAATCCGTGGCACCTGGCCTATATGAAATGCGCATCACCAGCCATCAGGAAGGCGCCGAAGATGGCGAATGGCAGGTTGAGTTGATGGAGCGCAGCATCGCCCATGTGCGCGAAATCTCGGGCGAGGCGGAGAATGAAGCCTTTCCCGCCGTCGCGCAGATTTCCGAATTGAACCAGCACCTTTACGATGTGCTGCTAGCCCCCGTGATCCGCCAGTTCAGCACGGAAATGGGCGCCGAGGCGCGGCGACAGATGAACCCGATGCGCTGGCGCCGCTACGCGCTGAGCGACATGAACCCCTGGATGGGGCCGATTTCATCCTTCGCGGGTCTGGCGAGGGAAAATCGTCGCCCCGTCGCGGCCAATAATCCCTTCCTCGCCTTCGAAAAAGCCTTCGCGGATTCAGTGGAGTACGGGCTGAACGCCATGCGGGATATGCGCGATGCCTGGGTGGAAATCGCCTTCCACGGCGTCTATGGCGGTTTGCAAGCTTCGGGTGTGACTGGTGAGGATTATGACACGGAAGCTGATACGGCGCGGGATTCAGTCACTAGCGATGCGCCGCAGCGCGCGGAAGCAGAAGCGAATCTTACGCAAGGCGGCTATGCGGAAGCGGTCATTCGCATGATGATCCTGCTTGCTGATGCGCGCGGTGCGGTGCGCCGTTCGCGGCTCGCACGGTCCAACCAATTGCTCACCACCGAAGCGCCATTCGCGCAAATGAGCGCCGCTGAGCGCATGGGTGTCATCCGTGATCAGACCATGATCGCAACCCTTTTCCCGGAAGAAGCGATCAAGACTCTGGCGGTGCTGCTGCCTGATGCGGCTTCTCGCCGGAAGGCGCTGAAGGCCGTGGAAACAGTGGCCGGGCCGGATCAGGAGCTTGGCGATAATGCCCGCGCGCGCTTGCAGCGTTTGCGCGAAGTGCTGGCGGTGCGCCCACAACGCGCGGCGTGATCATCGAAAGGTCTGCCCCTGGCCCAGGCAGACCAGGGGGAAAATCATAGGCGCGCGGCCTTACCTTCCCGGGCGCGCTCTAGCTGCTTAGAAATTATAGGCCTTAGTCGCAACCGATAGGCCGCGAAGCAGCGTTATACTTCCTACGGCTTGCTGAGCACCACCAAAACCTTGCCGCCATCCAGTGCAACTTCACGCACAGGTTGGTAACCGCGCTGGATGAGAGTTTCGAGGTCGCTCGAGACGTTTGTTGGTGCACCGGGCGCACCTCCAAAAGCTCCAGTGTCGAGACTGTGACACCGCTCAACGACACCGACGGCAGAGAGAAGAACATAGGCTGGACTTGGCATTGGAATATTCCTCAATAAAAGACTCTATCGCTTTCGTTGGACATAGATTAATTACGATGTCAACCCTTATCCATCCTGGTTGGCTTCGAGCTGGCGTGATGCACTGAACTTGAGCATCTCGATGGCCATGTTACCCATATCGGGGGCGAGAGCGTTTTCCCCTTGGCCAAAGAGTGTACGGCCCCAAAGCCTGCAATAGGCCGGGCCAGGATCAGACGTTGCGCGCCACCTTCCCTTAATGCACGCAAGGCGGCGCGCGCGGGATTAGCCTGTCACCTTATTTTCCCGGCATGGGGCAGCCTAGTTCAGGCTTCCTCATCCCGCAGGATGCGCGCGGCGGCGAGCAGTGCCTTTTCATAGCGCGCGCGTTCCTTGGCGGTTTTCTCGGCGGGCCAGGGGCGGAAACCCTCCCCGGTTTTCGGGCCATGCTTGCCTTCTGCTACCAGCCGCGCAAGGCCCGGGCTTGGGTCAGGGCTGTTGTTGAGCGAAGGGTAGATGGTGCGCCCGGCTTCCAATTGCGTTTCAAGCCCTGCCAATTCCTTTTGCAGGATCGGCCCCGCGGCAACATAGCGAAAGCCGAAGGCGTACCGCACGGCATTGTCCACATCCTCGGCGGTGGCCAGGCCCTGATCAATCACCGAAAAGGCTTCGCGCATCAGCGCATGCTGGATGCGATTGGCCAGGAAGCCCGGCACATCTTTCGCCACACGAATGACCTTGCGGCCAAGCCCCGCCATGATGTCAGCGAGCTTATCGCAAACCGCAGGGTCCGTGTATTCGCCGCGCACCACCTCGACGCCCGGCACCAGATGCGCGGGCAGGAAGAAATGGAGATTGGCGCAGCGCGCCCGCCCCGGCAGATCGCCGGCGATATCCGTGATGCGATAGCCAGATGCGTTGGAAGCGATGGGAATGCCTGCTGGTACCAGCGCATCAAGCTCTGCAAATACCTTGCGCTTCAGATCAAGCCGTTCTGGTACAGCTTCAATCACAGCCTCGGCCTCTGCGTAATCGGGCGCCTTCATGGCATCGAAAAGCGTCAGGTCAGAAGCAGCGGCAGGGTCGCCATCCAACTGCGTGATGGATTGCGCGACGCGGGCTTGCGCCGCCGGCCAACGATCCCGCGCCGGTTCCACTGCGGTCACGCGCCAACCGCCGTTCAGGAAAATCGCCGCGATATCGCAGCCCATCAACCCCATGCCGAGGATGATGATATGGCGCGGCGCGTTCATGCGGCAGCCCTCGGCGTAATACCGCCTTGTGCTACGATGAAATCGGCGATTTCGGAAACCCCCTTCAGCGCCTTCAGATTGGTGAAGATGAAGGGCCGCGCATTGCGCATCTTGCGCGCATCACGATCCATCACGGAAAGATCAGCGCCCACCAAAGGCGCCAGATCAATCTTGTTGATCACAAGCAAATCGCTCCGCGTGATGCCCGGCCCGCCCTTGCGCGGAATCTTGTCGCCGGCCGAGACATCAATCACGTAAATCGTGAGGTCCGCCAATTCCGGGCTGAAGGTCGCGGCCAGATTATCGCCGCCGCTTTCAATGAACAGGATCTCAAGCTTCGGGAATTTCACCGCCATATCATGCACAGCGGCGAGATTGATGGAGGCATCTTCGCGGATCGCCGTATGCGGGCAGCCGCCGGTCTCAACGCCCGCGATGCGTTCTGGTACCAGCGCGCCCGAGCGTGTCAGGAATTCCGCATCTTCGCGCGTATAGATGTCATTCGTGATCACCGCGATATCGTAGTGGTCGCGCATGTGTTTACAAAGCCGGTCCACCAGCGCGGTTTTGCCGGAACCCACCGGCCCACCAATGCCCACACGAAACGGGCCATTCTGCGAAGTGCTCATGATCTGAACAACCTTGTGTATTGCGTCTCATGACGCAGGGAGAAAACATCGAGCATCGGCGCGGCCGTGCCA
>CAMCHA010000175.1 GCA_945874515.1 Asaia bogorensis | reverse complement strand
GGCAAGAATTCCAAGCCTAATACGCCGCTCGCTGGCAATATCCTGTCCTTCACCCATGGGCCTGATGATTTGCTAGTGAATGATGATGGATCGCCCATTCGCATTGATCATTCCTTTTCCTGGGAAGCGCCGCTTGGTCTGCATGGCATGATGCATACCGTGATCGGCAATGCGGCGAAGGGCGACCCGTATAAAATTGATGTGCTGTTCATGTTCATGGCGAATATGGCCTGGAACAGTGCGATGAATCCGCTGGAGACGATTGAATGCCTCACGGCCAAGGATGAAAGCGGCGACTACGTCATCCCCACCGTGATCTATTCCGATGCGTTTTTCAGCGAAACCGTGCCCTATGCTGATCTGATCCTGCCGGACACGACCTTTTTGGAACGCTGGGATTGCATTTCTATCCTTGACCGCCCGATCGGGTCTTCGCATGGCCCGGGCGACGCCATTCGCCAGCCCATCCTGAAGCCAGATCGTGATGTGCGTCCCTTCCAGGATGTGCTGATTGAATTGGGCGCGCGTCTTGGTCTGCCCGCCTTCACTAAGGAAGATGGCAGCGCGCGCTTCAAGGATTACGCGGATTACATTGTCAATCACGAACGCATGCCGGGTATTGGCCCGCTTGCCGGTTGGCGGGGCGAGGATGGCTCGGCGAAAGGTGTCGGCAAGCCCAACCCGGATCAATTGCAGCGCTATATCGAAAATGGCTGCTTCTGGCGGCATAATTTCTCCGCCGAGGAAAGCTATTTCAAGCATTCCAACAAGCTCTATCTTGAAAACGCCAAGGCGATGGGGCTGATTGGCAAGTCCGATCAGATTGTTTTGCAAATCTGGTCAGAACCCTTGCAGAAATTCCGCTTGGCTGCGGAAGGCCATGGCGCCAAGCAACCGCCCGAAGCCTTGCGCGAACGCGTGCGCAGCTACTGCGACCCGCTGCCTTTCTGGTATGCGCCGCTGGAGCAAGTTGCGCATGATGTCTCAGGCTTTCCCTTCTCGGCCGTCACGCAACGCCCCATGGCGATGTATCATTCCTGGGGGTCTATGAATGCGTGGCTCCGGCAAATCCATGGCGCCAATCGCCTGTACATGAGCCGCGCAAAAGGCGAAGCCATGGGCATTGCGCAGGATGATTGGGTGTGGGTCGAAAGCCGCAATGGCCGCGTGAAAGGGCAAGTGACGCTGATGGAAGGCGTGAACCCGGACACGGTTTGGACCTGGAACGCCATCGGCAAACGCGCCGGCGCCTGGATGTTGAGCCCTGATGCGGCAGAAGCGCAGCGTGGTTTTTTGCTGAACCACGTCATCAGTGAATGGCTGCCCGCGCAAACCGGTCCGCGTTTGGCCAATGCTGATCCCATCACAGGTCAAGCCGCTTGGTATGATCTGCGCGTGAACATCAAGAAATGCGCGCCCGGTGAGGAAGGTATCACCGCCCCCTATCCAAGCGCACTGAAGCCGCCACCCAATATGCCTGAAACGCCCGACATTCTGCGCTTCAATGCAGGAGATAAAAAGCCATGACATCCCTGCCCACGCCCGTACCGGGGGCCAAGAAGCTTGGCCTGGTGATTGATCTGGATACCTGTGTCGGCTGCCATGCTTGTGCAACGAATTGCAAGGAATGGAACACCAGCGGCCATATGGGGCCTTTGCCCGATCAGCATCCTTACTCCGCCGCGCAGGAAGGCGTTTGGTTCAACCGCGTCCATGCCTATGAAGCCGGCGATGGTGATGAAGGTCGCACGGTGCATTTCCCGCGTTCCTGCCTGCATTGCGAAACACCAGCCTGCGTCACGGTTTGCCCCACTGGCGCATCCTATAAACGCGCCGAAGACGGCATTGTGCTGGTCAATACGGATATGTGCATCGGCTGCCAGCTTTGCGCCTGGGCATGCCCTTATGGCGCGCGGGAATTGGACGAAGATCAGGGCGTGATGAAGAAATGCACGCTCTGCGTTGATCGCATCTACAATGAAACCATCCCGGAAGACCGCCGCGTGCCAGCCTGTGTTTCCACCTGCCCGGCCAATGCACGGCATTTCGGTGATCTTGGCGATCCAAACAGCGATGTTTCAAAGCTTGTCGCCGAACGCGGCGGGTATGAGCTGATGCCAGAGATGGGCTATCAGCCCGTCAATCGCTATCTGCCGCCGCGCAAGGCTTCCAGTCAGGTCAAGACCGCGCCGAAGGAAGCCGGGCCTCTGCCCAGCCAAATCACCAACCCGCTGCTGCGTTGGATGGATAAGGTGCTGTCCCGATGAAACCAGCCCCTTCCATCATTTTCTTCACGGTCGCTTCCGGCGCGGGTTACGGCTTGCTGTTCTGGCTTGGCTTGCTGAAGCCGCTGGGCCTGCTGCCGGCCAGCAGCATGTTTGGCGGAACTGCGGCCATCATCGCGCTGGCGCTGATAGCCGCAGGGCTATGTTCATCGCTGGTGCATCTCGGCCGGCCAGAACGCGCCTGGCGCGCGCTCAGCCAATGGCGGTCATCCTGGCTTTCGCGCGAAGGTGTCGCGGCAGTGCTCACCTTTCTGCCGGCCTCGATTTTTCTGATTTCGCTGGCGCATGGTGAAACCGCCTTCATGGTCCCGGCGGGCCTGCTTTCTGCCGTGGGTGCGGCGGTCACGGTGTATTGCACGGGGATGATCTATGCCTCGCTCAAGCCCGTGAAGGAATGGCATCACCCTATGGTAGCGCCGGGCTATTTGCTGTTCGCGAGCTTTTCCGGCGCGTCATTACTAGCGATGCTTGCCATTTTCTGGGGCGGTGGCTTCTTCCCCGCGCTGGTGGCGGCGGCACTCGGCTTCGCAGCGCTCATGTTCAAGCGTGCCTATTGGGCGAGTGTGGATGCAACACCCGCCGCCAGCACGCGCGAAAGTGCCACGGGACTTGGCTTCATCGGCAAGGTCCGCCCGCTGGAAAGCCCGCATACGGAAAGCAATTACCTGCTGCGCGAGATGGCGTTTCGCGTGGGCCGCGTGCATGCGGCGAAGCTGCGCAGCATCGCGCTATTGCTCGGCTTCGCACTACCGGCGCTGCTGTTTTGCGTCGCCATCATCCTGGGCAGCGGTGCGGCATGGGTGTTTGGCGTGTTGGCCGCCGCCAGCGCTTTGGCCGGGCTATTGGTGGAACGCTGGCTGATTTTTGCCGAGGCCACGCATACCGTCGCACTTTACTACCCAACGCAGCGGTAGATATCGCGGCAGTGGGCTTGCCGTCTGAGCCCATGCAGCGGCATGTTTGAACTTACTTTTGCTTGAAAGGATTTAGTTATGCTCCAGCGCCGTTCATTGATGCTTGCCGCCACGGCTGCCGCGCTTGCCGCGCCGCGCCTTGCCGCGGGCCAGACCGCCGCGCGCACGCTGCGCTTCATTCCGCAAAGCAACCTGTCCAGCATGGACCCGGTCTGGAGCACGGCGGTCATCGTCCGCAATCACGGCCTCATGGTTTATGATACCTTGTTCGGCCTGGGCGCGGATTTTCGCCCAAAGCATCAAATGCTCTCAGGGCATGAGATTTCCGCCGATGGCCTGACCTGGACCATGACGCTCCGCCCCGGCTTGCGGTTCCATGACAATGAACCGGTGCGCGCGAAGGATTGCATCGCTTCCATCAATCGCTGGTCAAAGCGCGATGTGCTGGGCCAAAGGCTTGGCGTGCTGCTAAATGAAACGCGCGCCCTTGACGATAATCGTTTTGAAATTCGCCTGAAGCAGCCTTGGGCGGGCTTAGCTTGGGCGCTCGGCAAGCCATCGGCCAGCATTTGCGCCATTATGCCCGAACGCATCGCGGAAACAGATGCCTTCCAGCAAATCCGCGATTTCACCGGCAGCGGTCCCTTCCGCTTCCGTCAGGATCTGTTCCGTTCTGGCGATATTGCTGTTTATGACCGCTTCGAAGGCTATCAAACGCGCCAGGAAGCATCGGATTTCATGGCGGGCGGCAAGCCCGTGCATTTCGATCGCGTCGAATGGCGCATCATGCCCGACCCTTCCACCGCATCAGCCGCACTACAAAACAATGAAGCCGATTGGTGGGAACAGCCGCATGCGGATTTGCTGCCGCTTTTGCGCCGGCATCGGGACATTGTGGTGGATCGCATCAATAGCGCCGGCAATCTTGGCGTGCTGCGCTTCAATTTTCTCCATCCGCCTTTTGACAATGTCGCGGTGCGCCGCGCCCTGCTGCCCGCGATTGACCAGCGCGTTTTCATGGATGCGTCCATCGGCACGGATCAAACACTATCCCATGTACCCGCCGGCATTTTCACGCCAGGCACCCCGCTTGCCAATGAAGCCGGGCTTGAAGTGCTGACCGGCCCGCGCAGCCTTGATGCGGCGCGCGCTGCCCTTGCTGCTTCGGGCTACAAGAATGAACGCGTGGTGATGATGTCTGCCACCGATCTGCCGGTACTACAAAACATGGCTGTCGTGGCTTCAGATCTGATGCGCCGCATCGGCTTCAATGTGGATTTCATTTCCATGGATTGGGGCACGCAAATCCAACGCCGCACCAATCGCGGCCCGGTGGATCAAGGCGGCTGGAGCGCCTTTTGCACCACCTGGGAAGGCTTGGATGTTTCCGTGCCCGGCAGCCACATGCCCATTCGCGGCAATGGTGCCAATGCCTGGTCCGGCTGGCCCACCATGCCGAAGCTTGAGGAATTGCGCGATGCCTGGTTCGCCGCGCCCGACCTGGCTACGGAAAAGCGCATTGCGGAAGAAATTCAGCGCCATGCTTGGCAGGAAGTACCCTTCATCCCGCTTGGCCTGGTGCTGCCGCCACAAGCCTATCGGCGCAGCATCCGCGATGTGGTAAAAGGTGGCCCTGCCTTGTTTTGGGGAGTAAAGCGCGCATGAGACAACTCGGCATTCAGGCGGCGCTTCTGGCGCTGGTGATGGCGCCATTAGCATCCTATGCGTCGGAACCCGCGCGACCAAACCCAAAACTGCCTGAGGCCGTGGCTACCGTGCCGCTGGTGCCGAAAGCTGCTGCCCTTGAATCTTACACGGGCTACGCCTGTATGCTCGGCCAGGCCGGCGGGGCAGCGCTTTCGCTCATGATGGGCTCGGGCCGCGTTTGGGATACGCTCACGGATGCCGCGTTAGGGCGCCCACCCAGCGCCGAACAACGCGCCCTCTGCGCGCTGGGAGAGGCGCTGGCACCCCATGTCGCCATTGTAGCGGAAGGCGTTGTGGAGGACCTATTGGCCGGCGCGCAACGTCAGGCAGAGGCTGCGAAGGATATGATGATCCTCAGCAGTACACAAATGCAGCAGGCCTGGGCGGGTTTTTTGGATGTCACGGCAGAAAAAAGCGCCAGCGCCGGAGGTGATCTTGCGCGTTTGTGTGACGCCTCCACAAGCTGCGTCTGGCTGCGCGACACCACGGTCAATAGCTGGTCGCGTCTTTGGCCGATGCGCTGATAAAAAACGCGGCTTCAATTCTGTGAAAATGGTCGGAGCGGCGGGATTCGAACCCACGACCCCCAGTCCCCCAGACTGATGCGCTACCAGGCTGCGCTACGCTCCGACTGATGGCTGATTAGCACCCAAAATCCTGGCTTGCCACCCCTTAGGATGCGACCCGTACAAAAGGACTGTATCGCAAGGCATTTTTTTGAGCGACCGATTCACGGCTCCGGCGATGCCGCCTCCGCCGACCGGGCGCTAAGCCGCCAGCCGATGCAAAGCGCGCGCGATATCCTCAAGCTCAGCCAGCGCGGCCTTCAGCGCCACGGCTTCAGATGCCTCAGTGGCAGGCGGCGGATCGCCCAAAGGCAATTCCAGCGCCACGGGCCCCGGGCCTTCATCCGTACCATCACGCAACAGCCGCTGCACGCCCTTGATGGTATAGCCCTGGCTATAGAGCAGATCGCCCACGCGCTTCAGCAGCGCGATATCCTCGGGCCGGTAATAACGCCGCCCGCCGCCACGCTTCAGCGGCTTCAGCTGCGGGAATTTGCTTTCCCAAAAACGCAACACATGTTGCGGGATATTCAAATCATCGGCGACTTCACTGATGGTGCGAAACGCAGTTGGCGCCTTGCGCGGGCG
>CAMCHA010000174.1 GCA_945874515.1 Asaia bogorensis | reverse complement strand
AGCTGCTTCGCCAGATACATCGCCACCTGCCGCGGCCGCGCGACATTGCGTGCACGGCGGGCGGACGACATGTCGGTCAGGCGAATATTATAGTGTTCAGCGACCTTGCGCTGAATTTCCTCAATGGTCACGCGCCGGTCGTGGGCACGGAGGATATCGTGCAAAACCTCCTGTGTGCCTTCCAAGGTAATCGGCCGGCCGAACAGATTGGCCCAGGCAACCAGGCGATTGAGCGCGCCTTCCAATTCCCGCACATTGGACGTGATTTTATGCGCCAGGAATTCCATGACGCGCGACGGTACCGCAACGCCGGATGACGCTGCCTTGGCTTCCAGGATGGAAATGCGCAATTCATACGTGGTGGCGTGCAGATCAGCCACCATACCGCATCCAAGGCGCGTGCGCAGCCGGTCTTCGATGCCGGAAAGATCGGAAGGCGATTTGTCGGCGGAAATCACAATCTGCTTGCCGGCATCCACCAGCGCATTGAAGGTGTGGAAAAATTCTTCCTGCGTATTGTCCTTGCCGATCAGGAATTGCAGATCATCCACCATCAGCACATCAACCGACCGCAGCGTTTCCTTGAATTCCATGGTGGATTGGCTGCGCAGTGCCGCAATGAAGCGATACATGAATTTTTCCGCGCTCATGTAGGCAACTTGGCGCGTGGGGTGTTGTTCACGAATGGCCCAGGCAATGGAATGCATCAGATGCGTCTTGCCAAGCCCGACACCGCCATAAAGGAATAATGGGTTGAAGCCCTGCATCGCCGGCCTTTCTGAAACGCGCCGCGCGCAGGCATGGGCGAATTCATTGGGCTTGCCGACAATAAAGGTATCAAAAGTGAAGCGCGCATCAAGTGGTGCGGCCCAATCCCCGCGCGGGTCGGCCACGCGTGCCACCGCTGGTGTCAGGCTTTCCGCCAAGGGTTGCGCGCCATTTTCGGCTGGCTCGCCGGACGCTGCGCGCCCATTGGCGGCAACGCGCAGATCAACCCGACGAATGGCGGGATTTTCCTGCTGCCATAGGGAACGAAGCCGATCGCCATAATGACTGCTCACCCAATCACGCAAAAAGCGCGTGGGAAGTGTGATGGTTGCTTCATCACCTTCAACAGCGGAGAGCGTCATTTGTCGAAGCCAGCTGCGGAATTCCACATCGCCCACTTCTTCGCGCAGCTTGGCGCGAATGCGGGCCCATGGTTCGGCCCAGGCGGCGGAGCCCTGCGGGGGCGTGATATGGCTTAGCTTTTCAGTGCCTCGCAAAACGCTGTCCCCTTTGACTACTTATTAAACCAACCCTGTTGACGCATAATGCTGCTGAGCGAGAGAAAAATTCAATAGCAAAAAAACCCAAGCAGCAAATTTCCGCAAACGAAAACTTTCAATCATCGTAGCGCATCGTAATTGGCAAAAACACGCGAACTGAAGCTGCACATTCTTTCAGAAAAACTAGCAGGTCAGTAGAACAAAAAATGCCTAACGGGCGAAGCAATTGCCACGCACCGCACCGAGTTTTCAGAAAAATAAAGAGGAGTTCGCGCCGTCAGGCGCCGGATGACTTCACCCGAGCCGAAAGCCGCGACAACCTGCGCGCGACCGTATTGGCATGGAACACACCCTTAGTTACGGCGCGCTGCATTTCAGGTTGGGCTGCGCGAAACGCTTCCTGCGCCGCAGCCTTGTCGCCAGACTTCACCGCTTCTTCGACCTTGCGTAAAAAACTACGCACACGCGACTTGCGCGCCTTGTTGCGCACCGTGCGCTTTTCGGTCTGACGGATGCGCTTCCGCGCGGAAGAATTATTGGCCATGGGCTGTCTGTTCGAACCTGAAAGAAGATGAGGCGGAGAACCGCCGGCGAAGGGCGGGTAACTAGCGCCGGAGCATGGCCGGCGTCAAGCCAGATGAGGTGGCGCGAAGTCCGACCCATCGGGCATGGCTTTTCTTTACCCTCTGGCGCGCTAAATTGCATCTTATGAAGCGTTTTTGGGAAGCGGCCCTGGCCGTACCACGTCTGGAAGGCGGCTATGGCGTTGTGCTGGATGGACGGCCTTTGCGCCTGCCAGGTGGCAGTATTCTGACCACACAAAGCCGCCCGTTGGCCGAGGCGATTGCCGATGAATGGCAGCAGGCCGGCGGGGCCAAGGGCGGGGAGATGAACCCGGAAGATGTGGCCCTGACCCGGCTTCTGGGCTCGGCCCAGGAACGCATCGCCCCGAACCCTCACCCCATGGTGGTGGGCATCGTAAGGTTTGGCGAGACGGATCTGCTTTGCTACCGGGCCGAGGATCACCGCCTAGCCGCCCGCCAAGCGGAAGCATGGCAGCCCTTACTTGATTGGGCCGCGCTGGCACTGGATGCGCCGCTGCGCGTAACCCAGGGCCTGATGCCCGTGGCGCAAGCGCCTGAAAGCCTTGCTGCCCTGCAGGCCGCCGTTGCGCGGCATGATGCGGCGGGGCTTGCCGCCCTTGGCGTTGCCGTGCCCGCGCTGGGTAGCCTGGTGCTTAGCTTGGCGCTCAGCCTTGGCCGGCTTGATGCCGAAGAAGCGCATCGCCTGGCCGTGATAGATGAGGTGTTCCAGGAAGAATTCTGGGGCAGTGATCCCGAGACCGAGGCGCGGCGCCAAGACCGCCTTGCTGATGTGAAACTGGCGCAGCGTTTCATGGCGCTGGTGAGCCGGTAAGATTTCACCTTTATTGGGTCTGGCGACTGGCCGATTCGGTCTTGCTTGGCGCAGCCCGCCTTTTAATTGGAGCCCTGACCATGAAACGTACCATGAAGCTGCGTTCCTACACGGTGCTGATCGCGCTTTTGCTGGCGCTGCCCAATCTGCCGGCGCTTGGCGAAACCGAGCCGCTGATGGAAGACCCGTTTGGCATCATCGGCGTGGCCCCGACAGCCGTTGGCGGCCAAACATTGAGCCTTGGCCTGGGGTATTGGCGCGCGCGGGAAGGCGCCAACAGGGATCTTTATAGCGGCGCCCTTGAAGCCGAAGCGGGGCTGGTGCGGGGGCTTGATCTGCGCATTGCGCAGACAGCGGACTACGGGCCCGCAGCGCCTTATCCGGCGGATGATGCAAGGCAGCTTTGGGGCGGGCTTTCTCAGCTTGGCCTACGCTGGCAGTTCATGGAGGAAGATGGCTGGCGCCCGGCAATGGGTGTTTTCGGCGCGCTGCGGACCGCTTACGGCGAAACCAGCGGGCCATCGCAAAGCGGACAGATTGTCGGTTTGCTCAGCAAAACCATCATCGAAGGCCCGCGGCCACTTGCGCTTTCCTTTAATGCCGGCTGGTCGGAATTATTCGATGCGGCGCCAGGTGAAAGGGCGGGGCGTTACGAATTTGCCGCCGGGCTCACGCAAAGCATCGGCCAGGATACCTCGCTTGGTTTCAGCTATCTACGCAATCAACAGGATCGTGGCGAGCAGGACCAGAATATCATCGCAGCCGGGCTTTGGCATCGGCTTGGGAATGCGGGGCCAATCATGGCCGCCGGCGCCGGGGTTGGCATTGGCGATGATTCGCCTAGCTTTCTGGTATTTGCCTCGCTCAAATGGTTATTCGGTGCGGCGGTGCCGTGATGGCGTTGCCGGTTATGCTTCAATCGCCTGATAGGTCAGCATATTGATCAACCGGCGATAGCGCTGACGCAATTCGCCCGGCGCATGGGCCATGAACACCACACTCAGCCGTTCCGCCGGATCGGCCCAGAAATACGTGCCCCAAACGCCGGACCAGCCAAAGGCACCTGGCGCGCCCATCAGGCCCGACCCACCACGCGCCAGCCGCACCGCAACCGTCAGGCCAAAGCCATAGCCTTCCAGCGCAGGGTCCATGCTGGCCACGCGGTTTTCGATGCCCTGCAAATGATCGGATGCCATCCAGGCAACCGTCTGCGGCGCCAGCACACGCACGCCATTCAGCGTGCCCCCGGCGCGCAGCATTTCAGCAAAGCGCAGATAGTCGCTGGCAGTTGAAACCAACCCGGCGCCGCCGGTTTCCATTTTCGGCGCGCGCATCGGCGCTTCCACGGATTGCGCCGCGCCGGTAACCGGGTCCTTGGCAAAGGGCCGGGCAAAGCGCGCCAGTTTCTCCGCCGGCAACACATAGCCAGTTTCTTCCATGCCAAGCGGCGCGAAAACACGTTCCCGCATCAGCGCACCGAGCGAGGCACCACCTGCGCGTTCCGCAACCCCACCCAGCACATCGGTGGAAAGCCCATATTCCCAGACCGTGCCAGGATGATGACGCAGCGGCAGACCAGAAAGCGTCTCAGCAAAACCTTCCGTATCCATATTCTCGGCGACCCAAAAGGAACCAGGGGGTGCCACGGCATGCACGGCCGTACCAATGCGCCCGCCATAGACCAGACCTGTTGTATGGCGCATGGCATCCTGCACCGTCATGGGGCGCCTTGCGGCTTCGGTTTCAATCGGGCCTTCGCCTGAAAGCATCGCCGGTGTTGGCTTGGCCACCTGCATGTGCATGAGTTGTGGCAACCAGGCGCCGACCGGGTCCGTAACCAGCAGTCGGCCTTCTTCAATCAGCGAAAGTGCCACCACGCCCGTCACCGGCTTGGTCATGGACGCGATGGAGAAAATCGCATCCGCTCGCATCGGCGCGCGGCTTTCGGGATCGCTCCAGCCAATCGCTTCCAGATGCACCAGCTTGCCATCCCGCGCGATGGCGACAACGCAGCCAGGCAGCCTTCCCGCCGCCATTTCGCGTTCCATCGCCGGACGTATGCGCGCGAGCCGCGCAGGCGACATGCCAACCAATTCCGGCCGTGTCACCGGCAAGGGAGGGGTCGCGGTTTCAATCACCGGGCTCATGCTGCGCCTTCTCCGACAAAGGGATTGCTCTGCCGTTCCGCGCCGAAGCTGGAAGCCGGGCCATGGCCGCAGAGGAATTGGATGTGATCACCCAGCGGAAACAGTTTTGTACGAATAGCATTCAGCAAAGAAGCTGTATCACCATAGGGAAAATCGGTGCGCCCGATGGAGCCTTGAAACAGCACATCGCCCACAATCGCAATGCCCATATCTGGATTGACGAAAACCACATGCCCCGGCGTATGGCCCGGGCAATGCAGCACATCAAAGGCGATGCCGGCGATCTCCACCTGTTCGCCTTCTTCAAGCCAGCGATTAGGCGTGACGGCGCGGCATTCCAGCCCGTATTTGGCGCCCTGTTCCACCAGCCCTTCCAGCAGGAAGGCATCCGCGCGATGCGGGCCTTCAATGGGCGTATTGCCGAGCGCTTCGGCCAATTCCGCCGCACCACCCGCATGGTCCATATGGCCATGCGTCAGCAGAATGCGGTCTATGGTGATGCCGGCTTCGGCAATGGCACCTTCAATGCGCGCCACATCACCGCCCGGGTCTATGACCACGCCGCGTTTGGTGTCCTGATCCCAGATCAGGGCGCAGTTTTGCTGGAAGGGTGTCACGGGGATGATGGCGGCGGCGAGGGTCATGGGTGAAAACTGACCCGAACCGCGGGAAAGGTAAAGGCGTTCAGGCCTTGCCAGGCGCAGAGGAGCCCAGATGCGCCGACGCAAGGGGCAATGTCAGCCCATCACGTCCAATCACCAGCGGCCCAGCATAGTGGCGGCGCACTGCCTCAATCCAATGCCCTTCCGTCACCAGGGGGTCATCCGCCGGCACCAGATGATTGAGTGCGAGCAGCCCAATGCCGGCTTCTGTCGCGACGCGCCCGACATCTTCCGCAAGCGTGTGGCTTGCCAGTAAATGCTGCTTCAACCGCGCGCCATTGCCCACACGCGCGACAAGCCTATCCACGCCTGGTTCATAAATCGCTTCATGCACCAGAATATCGGCCCCGCGCGCGAATGCCGCGAGTGGCGGGAAATACGTGGTGTCGGCTGAGAAAACCACCGAACCCGCGCCATGGTCAAAGCGCAGCGCAAAACATTCCCTCACGGGGGGGTGTTCTACCCGTAAAGCCGAAACACTCACCCGTGCATCGGTGAAGACATGGCCATCGGCATATTCCAGCACCTCCACCATGGCGGCCAGATCCGGCCGGCCTTCATCTTCGATACGGATCGCGATGTCGTAGGCAAGTGACGCCAAGAAACC
>CAMCHA010000173.1 GCA_945874515.1 Asaia bogorensis | reverse complement strand
CCACCGCCAGGCAATTCGAAGCACGGGAGCAATCGCCGCAATCCTCACAAATGCGCGGATTGATCGCGATGCGCCGATTGGCGCGCGGCGCCAAATCCCGCTTGCGCTTGCGCCGGCGTTCGGTCGCGCATTCCTGATCATAGATGATGACGGTGACACCCTTCACCGCGCGCAATTCCTTCTGCACCGCATCAAGCCGCGCGCGATGATGAAAGCCAACCGTCGCCGGGATCAGCGGATCGCCGCGATGTCGATCCGGATCATCTGAAACAACCTCAATCCGCTCCACCCCTTCGCCATGCAATTGCGCGGCAATATGCGGCACATCAATCTCGCCTTCCGGGGTTTGGCCGCCGGTCATGGCGACAGCGCTATTCAGCAGAATCTTGAAGGTGATATTGGCCTTGGATGCAACGGCGAAGCGCACGGAAAGACTGCCGGAATGGGCGTAAGTGCCATCGCCCATATTGGCGAAGATATGTTCTTGGCTGGTGAAATGTTCCTGCCCGATCCAGGCGGAGCCCTCGCCACCCATTTGGCAAAAGAAATCCGTATCGCGGTTCATGAAGCGCGCGAGGTAATGGCAGCCAATGCCGGCCAAAGCGCGGCTGCCTTCCGGCACGCGGGTTGAGGTATTATGCGGGCAGCCCGGGCAGAAATAGGGATCGCGCCCATGCACCGGCGCCTGGTCTCCTTCCGCCAAGGCTTGCAGCGCCGCCATGCGCGCCAGCATGGCATTGGTGCGGAAGGCTTGCGGCAGGCGGGCGAAAAGCGCGCGCAAGATCGCCGCGGAATCGAGTTCACTCAAATCCGACAGCAAAGGCCGCCCGGCTTCGTCACGCTTGCCGGTAATACGCGGGCGGCGATCCATGTGAAACAGCGCATCGCGCAACTGCCATTCCAGGAAGGATCGGCGATCTTCGATCACCAGAATTTCATCAAGCCCCTCGGCGAAACCGCGGGCGGCATCGGCATCCAAAGGCCAGGCCAAACCCACTTTCCAAATGCGCAAACCTTGGGCGCGGGCAAAATCTTCGGAAATACCGGCCTCAACCAAAGCCTGACGCAACACCGTAAATGCCTTGCCGCGCACGGCGATGCCAAAGCGTGCATCGGCGCTATCCAGCACCATGCGGTCAATGCCGTTGGTCCGCGCAAACGCATTGGCGCGCGGCAGCTTCACATGGCGGAGCCGCTCTTCCTGCAACATCGGTGTATCGGCGGCGCGGATATGCACGCCATCGGGCGGTGTTGCCATGCCCTGAGGTTCGCGCGTGGCATAAAGTGCTGGGTCCAGCATCACCGTCATGGTCGCATCCATGGTGTCGGCCACGCATTTCATGCCAACCCAGGTGCCGGCGTAACGACTAAGCGCAATGCCCTTCAGCCCATATTCCAACACCTCCCCCACATCGGCGGGATCGAGCATGGGGATTTCCAGATCCATAAAGGCATATTCACAGCCGGACGTGATCGTGGAGGATTTGGACGAAGGATCATCCCCCGCCAGCGCCAGCACCCCCCCAAGCGGCGCGCTGCCGGCGGAATTGGCATGGCGCAGCACATCGCCGGAACGATCAACGCCTGGCCCCTTGCCGTACCAAATGCCGAAAACACCATCCAAGCGCGCGCCTGGCGTCAGATGCACCTGCTGCGAGCCCCAAACGGCGGTCGCCGCCAAATCCTCATTCAAGCCAGGCTGGAACACCACATCATGGGCGCGGAGCCGTTCCGCCTGGCGCGCCAATTCCCGGTCAAAGGCACCGAGTGGTGAGCCCCGATAGCCGGAAATGAAACCGCCGGTGCGAAAGCCCTGCGCCGCGTCCATTTCCTGCCGCAGCATGGGCAGGCGCACCAGCGCATGCGTCCCTGTCAGCAATACGGGGCCGGAGCGGGCTTCCCAGCGTTCTTCTAGCGTGGCTTCTGGCCGAATGATGCTTCCCATCCCTCTATAGTGGCTATTGGCGGGGCGAATGCCAATCACCTTTTAAGGGGTTAGTGCTGGGCCTCCGCCTGATCAAAATGCGTCTTTATGGTTTGAAAGACGCACAGCAAGCCAAGGCCGATCAGCCCAAAGCCGAAGAGCTCTTTCCATACGCGCGGTGCTGACCAATCCGGGTGCCATGATCTTCTGGGCCGGGCTGATCGTAGTTTTCACTGCCTTCGCGATATTGCCCATCTTTCTCGGCCTCGCAATTATGGTGCCGCTGGTCAGGCACGCCACCTGCATGCCTATAAGGATTTGGTCGTCGAAGCCTGATCAGGGCCGCATGGTGAGGGCAGCCAGGCCCGTGCCGCGCAAGGGTTCCGCAAGCCGCGCGAAATCACACAGCAGCGGGCGGGTTTCGCGTGGGTCTATGATTTCCTCCACCCAGAAAGCCTCGGCGGTGCGGAAGGGGGAACGCAGCTTCTGCAAGCGTTCGTCAATTTCGGCGATTTTTGCGGCCGGGTCCGTGGCGGCCTTCACTTCTGCCGCATAGGCGGCTTCAATCCCTCCTTCCAAGGGCAGCGATCCCCAGCGCCCGGATGGCCAAGCATAGCGAATGGAATAGCGCCCGGCCGGTTGATGCACCACGCCGGCAACGCCAAAGGCATTGCGCAAAATCACTGTACACCACGGCGCACGGCATTGATTGACTGCCGCCATGGCGCGCACGCCCCAACGGATGGTCGCGGTTTTCTCCGCCTCCAGGCCAACAGCGAAGCCCGGGCAATCCATCAGATAGACCACAGGCAGATGGAAAGTTTCCGCCATATCCACAAAGCGGATGATCTTGGCGCAGGCATCGGCAGTCCAGGACCCACCCGAAAATACCGGGTCTGATGCCATCACCGCGACGGGCAGGCCATCCAGTCGCGCGAGGCCAGTGATGATGGGCCGGCCAAACCACTGGCCCATTTCGAAAAAACTGCCCTTGTCGAATAGTGTTTCGACGATTGGGCGCATCTTATAGGCTTGGCGCGGATCGCGCGGGATCACGCTGACCAGCTTCGCATCGCGCCGCCCCGGAGCATCGCGCGACCGCAAGCGAGGCGAGACCTCAAACACCGATTGCGGCAGGTAAGACAGAAAGCGCCGCGCGGCAGCGAAGGCTTCTTCTTCCGTGTCCACCGCATCATCCACCGCGCCGGCCTTGCACTGAATCTCCCAACCGCCCAGGTCGCGCTTTTCAAGCTTTTCGCCAAGCCGCGCCACCACCGGGGGGCCGGCGACAAACATCGCGGAGGATTTCGTCATCACCGAATAATGCGACGCCGCCAACCGCGCCGCGCCAAGCCCCGCGACCGATCCAAGCCCAAGCGCCACCACTGGCACCAGGCCAAGGTTTTGCGCAGTCAAATGATAAAGCTGCGTGCCACCAACGCCGCCTGGCAGGTTCGCACGCCCAGAGGTTTCAATAGTTTTGACCGAACCGCCACCGCCGGAGCCTTCAATCATGCGAATGATCGGCAGGCGCAATTCATTGGCCATGCGTTCCGCCATGATGGGCTTTTCGCGAATGGTCGCATCCGCGCTGCCGCCGCGCACGGTGAAATCATCGCCCAGCACCACCACCGGGCGGCCATCAATCTCCGCACGGCCCATGACGCAATTGGATGGCGTCAGGCTCTCCAGATCGCCCTTGGCGTCATATTCGCCGCGCCCGGCAATGGCGCCCACTTCGTGGAAACTATCCTTGTCCACCAGCTTCAGGACGCGTTCGCGCACGGTCAGCCGCCCGCCATCATGCTGGCGCTTCACCTTGTCCGGCCCGCCCATGGCCTCCGCCATGGCTTGGCGGCGCTTCAGCTCCTCGATTTCCGGTTGCCAAGTCATGCGGCGTTTCCCTTGGTATCTTTCTGCCGGCGAGTGTCACGCGAGTTCCCGCGCCCTGCAAGCGGGCGTTGTCGCCAGCCTGCCGAGCCCCCATGATAGAAAGGCCCAGCCACACGGAGAGGCCGCCATGCCGATTGATGAAAGCCTGAAATTCCTGCCCGTAAATATCGCGGTCCTGACCGTGAGCGATACGCGCGATATGGCGAGCGACCGTTCCGGCCAAACCCTGCAAGACAGGATCGAAGCCGCGCGGCATCACTGCGTCGCGCGCGAAATTGTGAAGGATGACCCGGACGCGATCGAAGCCGTGCTGCGCCGCTGGATTGCGGACCTTGCGGTGGATTGCGTGATCACCACAGGCGGCACTGGCATCACCGGGCGGGACGTAACGCCGGAAGCCTTCAAGCGCGTGCTGGAAAAGGAAATCGAAGGCTTCGGCGAATTATTCCGCTGGATCAGCTTTCAGAAGATCGGCACATCCACCATCCAATCCCGCGCCATGGGCGGTGTTGCCGGCGGCACCTATCTTTTCGCGCTGCCAGGTTCAACCGGCGCCTGCAAGGATGGTTGGGATGAGATTTTGCGCTTCCAATTAGATTCGCGGCACCGCCCCTGCAATTTGGTGGAGCTGATGCCGCGCTTGCTCGAACATTTGAAGCCCGCGTAGCCGGCGCGCGAGGAGACAACCCCCTCGCGCGTTTTGCTTCACGCTGCCTTGGAAGTTGCCAAGGCCTTCCAGACGCTCTCAGGCGTGGCCGGCATATCAATATGCTTCACGCCATCACCAGCCAGCGCATCCACCACGGCATTGATCAAGGCGGGCGGGCTGCCGACAGCGCCAGCCTCCCCCGCGCCCTTCACGCCGAGCGGATTGGTCTCACACGGCACTTCGATGAAATCCACGTCAATATTCGGCAGGTCATCGGCGCGCGGCAGCGCGTAATCCATGAAGGATGCCGAGAGCAACTGGCCGCTTTCCGCATCAAAGGAAGTGCGTTCCAGCATGGCCTGACCAATCCCCTGCGCGACACCACCATGCACCTGGCCACGCACAATCAGCGGGTTCAGCGCATGGCCCACATCATCAATCACGACATAATTCGCGACTTTGATGATGCCCGTATCGGGGTCCACCTCAACCTCGGCGGCGTGGCAACCATTGGGGAAGGTGTGAGACTTGATCTGCGCGACTTCCAGCGCATCCAACAGCGTCACTTCCTGGCCCTTGGCGGCACGCGCCTTCTGCGCTGCCGCCAATTCCAGAATGCCAATGCCCTTATCGGTGCCCACCACGCCAAAGCGCCCATTGGCCGTGGTGAATTCAATATCGGCGACTGCGGCTTCCAAATGCTCGGACGCCGCCTTCTTGCCCTTTTCGACAACTGACGCCGCGGTCACCAGGATGGCCTGGCCTTCGGAATAAAGGCTGCGCGCGCCACCCGTGCCACCGCCAGAAGGCAGGCTTGCGGAATCGCCCTGGCGCACACGGATTTTCTCAATCGGTATGCCAAGCTCATGGCTGGTCAGCATGGCATAGGCAGTTTCATGCCCCTGCCCCGTGCTTTGCGTGCCGACATAGACATCCACGAACCCGTCATCGGCAAAACGCACCGCGGCGTTTTCCGTGGCATCGCCACCCGTCGCTTCCAGGTAATAGGCAAAGCCAATGCCGCGCCTTTTACCGCGCCGCTGGCTTTCCGCCCGCCGCGCCGCGAAGCTGGACCAGTTCAGCTTTTCCAAAGCGGTGTCCATGAGTTTCGCAAACTCACCTGAATCATAACGCTGCCCCATGGCCGAGACGTAGGGCATGGCAGAAGACGGCACCATATTTTGCTTGCGGATCGCGACACGATCCATGCCTATTTCCTGCGCCGCCGTGTCAATCAGGCGTTCCACCAGATAATTGCTCTCAGGCCGCCCGGCACCACGATAGGCATCTACCGGCACGGTATTGGTGATCACACCAACAACATTGGCGTAGATGGCGCCGAAATCATAAACACTCGCCAGCACCTTGGTGCCCGCACCGGTCGGGATGAAGGGCGCGAAAGTGTTAAGATAGGCGCCCATATTCGCCCAATTTTTCGTGCGCAGCGCAAGGAACTTGCCATCCTTATCCAAAGCCAATTCGCCGGCGGTGATATTGTCACGCCCGTGTGTGTCGGATTGGAAGGCTTCGGTTCGCTCTGACGTCCACTTCACCGGGCGCTTCAACTTGCGGGCGGCGAAGCAGGTCAGCACGTGCTCAGCATACAAGAACAACTTCATGCCGAAGCCACCGCCGACATCGGGGGTGAT
>CAMCHA010000172.1 GCA_945874515.1 Asaia bogorensis | reverse complement strand
TCGGCGTGGAAATGGATGGCGCCGTAATCGGGGGCTGCGTGGCGCCAGCACATCTCGGCCCCTGACCAGCGGGCGCCGACCACGGCGCGGGTTGGCACATTCACCAGATCGCCATGGCAGGCTTGCGGGCCGATATCCTCCACGCGCTGCGTTGCGATGCCGCGCGCGAAATCCCAGGCTGCGATCAAGCCGGGCGAGGCAGCGGAAAGCGGTTGATCCGGGCGCGGCCATTCGGCATGAAAGCCAGCCAGGAGGGCGGGTTCTTCGATCTTGCCGGTCAGATGCGCGGTCGGCGCGGCGGCGTTTTCGGCGGCAATCATCACCACGCCGGCGCCATCGGGCAGCGCCACGCCCGTTGCTGAGACCTCGCGCGTGCTGGCTGGGCTGGCATCTTCAATACATTGCGCGCCGAGAAGAATGCGGCCAGTGGCGGGATCGGCAGTCAGCCAAAGCCGGTGCCAGCGCCGGAGCGCCAGGGGCGCGCTAAGGCCAAGCTGCCGGTCCCCGCCCGGCCAAATGATGCGCGCCATCGGCCCATGCGGCCCAACCGCAAGCGTCACGTTTTGCCCCGCCTGTTCTTCGCTGATCACCGCGGCCTCAGTGGCCGGTTGCGCCTGGAACCAGACCAGGGCGGTCCAGGTGGTGGGCCCCGCCGCGCGCTTTGGCGCTTTGGGGATCAGCGCATAGGACCCAAGCCGGATCGGCTGGTGGCGCCCCTGAAATTCCGCATCGAAGCGCGCGGAGAGGTCCTCAAACCGCAGCCCTGGCCCGGCCGGGTTGGGGTCGCCGGAAATCATGCGGCGCAACCGCGCCCGGTAGCGCCCGCCACTCGGCACGCTGATCTTCACGGCCAGACTTTCGCCCGGGCGCGCGGAAAACCGGTCCAGATAGCCGGTGATGGGTAATTCGGCGGGCTTGGCTTCGGCCATGGGTGGGTCCTCTCTTTGTGCGGAATGCTCCGCGCCCTGCCTAGCGCCGTCAACACCGGACCCCGTGGTCAGGCGCGCCTGATCTGTGCAAGGCTTGACCAAATGAATGGTCCAGGGAGGTCCGCATGGCCGCGATCATCGAAAAACTGAGCGATAGCCGGGCAGAGGTGCGCGAATGGGAACTCCGCTGCGACATGGCCGCCGTGTTCCGCATTGGCGCGAGACTCGGCTGGAATGAGCATATCGGCAATCACAACAGCCTGATGTTGCCCAATGAGGCTGAGCCGCGCTTCCTGATCAATCCACGCGGCTATTTGTTCCAGGAATTGAAGGCATCCGATCTGATTGTTTGTGACCTGGAAGGCCGCGTGCTGCGCGGCAGCGGCGAACTCCGCAAGGTCGCGTTCCATATTCACACGCGCATTCACCTCGCCAATCCGGCAGCGACCTGCGTGATCCATGTGCACCCGCGGCATTTGACCGCGCTTTCCATGGTGCAGGGCGCGGAATTCGCGCTTTCGCATCACAACAACCTGCTGCTGAATGACCGCACGGTCTATGATGATGAAGGCGATCAGCCCGTCCATAGCAATGAAGAAGGGGACCGCATTGCGCGGCTGATGGGCGATAAGACCATCATGCTGATGCGCGGCCATGGCGTGACGGTGGTGGGCCCGACAGTGCATGACGCCTTTGATGAATGCTACATGGCGGAACGCACCTGCATGTATCAATTGACTGCCATGCAGACCGGGCTGCCCCTGCACAAGCTGCCCGATAATCTACGCCGCAATCACACGGGGCCTTGGGGTGAAAAACTGGATGCGCGACTCCATCTAAATGCTTGGCGCCGTGTGCTTGACCGGGAAGAACCGGATTACGCGCGCTGAAATGACAACAAAAATCGGGAGGAAAACAATGATCCAACGTCGCAGCCTTCTCGCCACACCACTTGCCCTTGGCCTGGCCAGCCCCGCGATTGCGCAAGCCGCCTGGCCCAATCGGCCCGTGCGCGTTTTTGTCGGCTTTCCGCCGGGCGGGTCGCTTGATGTGATGACGCGGCTTGCCTGCGAAGTCTTGTCGCGCCGCTTCGGGCAGAATTTCATTGTTGAGACGCGTTCTGGCGCTTCGGGCAATATCGGCACGGAAGCCATCGCGCGCGCGACACCAGATGGTTACACCATCGGCACGATCAGCATGCATAATATCGTGATCAACCCCATGCTGTTCAAAGCCCTGCCCTATGATCCCGAAAAGGATTTCGCTTGGATCAGCGCCATGTGGGATTTGCCCAATGTGGTGGCGGTGCCGGCGCAGCATGTGCCGGCGCAAACGCTCCAGGAATTCATCACCTGGGCCAAGACGCGGCGCGGCGGCATCAGCTACGGGTCTTCGGGGGTGGGTACCACCATTCACCTTTCCGGCGCTTATCTTCTGGGCCGGGCGGGCATTGAAAGTACCCATGTTGCCTTCCGTGGCGCGGCGCAGACCATCCCGGCCATGCTTTCGGGCGATATCCAACTCGCAGTGGATAATCTGGCGAGCTATGTCGGCGTTATTCAGGAAGGGCGCATTCGCCCGCTGGCTGTGACGCTGCCGGAACGCTGGCCCGCCATGCCCAATGTGCCGACCATGGCGGAAGCGGGGATGGATAATTTCAACGTCAGCCCCTGGCATATGTGGGCCGGGCCACGCGCCATGCCGCGTGAGATTGTGGACCGAATTTCTTCTGAAATCCGCACAGCCTTCGCCGATCCGGAATTGCAGCAACGCGCCATCGGCATGGGCGCGCGGCTGACGGGTTCAACGCCGGAGGAATTGGCAGCGCGGTTGAAGCGTGAACAGCCGATCTGGGCCGAGATGGTGAAGATTTCCGGCGCGCAGCCGGAATAGGGCAGGGGGCCTAATCAACCCAAATACGCGTGACCCTTACTTACGGGTCACGCCTTAAGCGCTACGCCAGCCCCAAGGCCCAAAGCAGCACACCCTTCTGCGCATGCAGGCGGTTCTCCGCCTCATCAAACACCACGCTTTGCGGGCCATCCATCACCTCATCGGTGATTTCCTCGCCGCGATGCGCCGGCAGGCAATGCATTACAATCGCATCCGGTGCCGCATGTTTCAGCAAGGCACTGTTCAGTTGATACGGCGCCAAAAGATTATGCCGGCTCTCGGCCCGCCCTTCGCGCTCATCAGACATGGAAACCCAGCTATCGGTCACCACGCAGCGCGCATCACGCACCGCGGCGATTGGGTCATGGGTCAATTCCACCTTCGCACCTTGCGCGCGCGCCCAGGCGATCAATTCCGCCGGCGGCGCCAATTCTGGCGGGGTTGCCAACCGCAGCGTAAAGCCAAAGCGCGCCGCTGCCTGGATGAAGGATTGCGCGACGTTGTTGCCATCACCTGTCCAGGCCACCACCTGCCCGGCAATCGGGCCGCGATGTTCCTCAAAGGTCATGACATCGGCCATCAATTGGCAGGGATGGGATACATCGGTCAGGCCATTGATCACCGGCACCGTCGCATGTTCTGCCAATTCGCGGATTTTCTGCACATTATCGGTGCGCAGCATGATGGCATCTACATAGCGGGATAGCACCTTCGCCGTATCCGCCGGGGTTTCGCCTCGGCCAAGCTGCATGTCCTTGGAAGACAGCACAACAACATCGCCACCCAATTGGCGAATGCCCACTTCAAAGGAAACGCGTGTGCGGGTGGATGGTTTTTCGAAAATCAACGCAATGGATTTGCCGGCCAAGGGCTTGCCCGCAAGCTCGCCACGCTTGGCGCGCCCGGCCACATCAAGCATCCGGCGCAGCACCGCCGGTTCAAGATCCATCAATTCCAAAAAGTGGCGGGGCGGCGCATCGCCGCCCCTGACCGATTTCAACATTGCACTCATTGCGCCGCGGCTTGGGCACCGGCTGGGGTCAGGCGCAGGCAAGCGCGATCAAGCAGCGCCACCGCTTCATCCGCATCCGCCTCTGTGATGATCAAGGGCGGCGCCAGGCGCAGCACATTCATCCCCGCCGCCACAGTCAGCAGACCCTCAGCCACGGCGGCACTCTGCATTTCGCCGTTATTCACCTCAGGCCGCAGCTTGAGGCCAAGCAGCAGGCCAGCGCCGCGCACATCTTCAATCACTGTCGGATGCTTGGCGGCAAGGGCCAGCAGGGCGCGCCACAAATGCCGCGCCACCTGGTCCACACGGTCAAGGAAGCCGGGGGCGGAAACCACATCCATCACCGCATTGCCGGCCGCGCAAGCAAGCGGCCCGCCGCCATAGGTTGAGCCATGCGTGCCGGCCTTCAAATGCTTCGCCACATGTTCCTTGGCGAAAATGCCGCCCAGCGGGAAGCCGCCGCCAATGCCCTTGGCGGATGACATCACATCAGGCTCGATCCCGGCCCATTGATGGGCCCACATCTTGCCGGAGCGGCCGATGCCGGTCTGCACTTCATCCAAGGCCAGCAATAGCCCGTATTCGTCGCACATGGCGCGCAATTCGCGCAGGAACCTAAGCGGCGCGGGGCGCACGCCGCCTTCACCCTGCACGGGTTCAATCATCACACCGGCGGTATTGGGGCCAATCGCATCACGCACCGCGTTCATATTGTCGAAGGGCACATGGTCGAAGCCTTCAACCGGCGGGCCGAAGCCGGCCAAATATTTCTCATTCCCCGTAGCAGCCAGCGCGGCCATGGTGCGGCCATGGAAGGCGCCATCAAAGCAGATCAGCCGGTAGCGTTCCGGATGGCCGTTTTCCGCATGATATTTACGGACAGCCTTGATCATGCCCTCATTCGCTTCGGCGCCGGAATTACAGAAAAACACGCTGTCGGCGAAGGAGTTTTCCACATGCCGCTGCGCCAGCCGTTCCGCCTGCGGGATGCGATAGAGGTTGGAGGCATGGATTATCTTGCCCGCCTGTTCCGCGATCATCCGCGTCAGATGCTGGTGCCCATGGCCCAGCGAGGATGTGGCGATGCCCGCGCCGAAATCCAGGAAACGTCGGCCATCTTCCGTCCAAAGTCGCGCGCCTTCGCCCCGCTCAAAAGCAAGGTCGGCACGGTTATAGGTCGGCATTAGGGCGGGAATCACGTTTCCAGTCTCCGGGAGCTACCGGCCCGGGCAAAGGCGACCATCGCCCCACCAAGGACCGGAAAGGGGAAACTTGCCGGAAAAGCGCGCAAGATGAAAGGGGCGCCCCGATCTATTCGCCAATATTCATCAAAGCGCCTCGGACGCGCGCCGCTTGGAATTGCGCCATGAAAAGCCAGGCCGCCAAGCCAAGCCAGATCAGATCAAGCGCAAAAGCATAGGCCAGATGATCCCAGGCCAGCCGCCCATCCAACAGCGCGGCGCGCATGCCTTCAAAAACATGAGTCGCCGGAATGGCAAGTGAGATCGGCTGCAACCAGCCCGGCAGCACCGAAACCGGATAAAACACTGCTGAGAAGGGCGCCAAGCCGAACAGCACGCCCCAGGCCAAAGCCTCCGCCCCCGCGCCATGGCGGAGGATCAGCGCGGTGACGCCAAGCGCCACCGCCCAGCCCATCGCCATCAGCGCCGCGAAATAGAGCACCAGCACCGGCCCCAGGGTCCAAAGGCCAAAGCCGTACAAAAGGAAGGCCAGCAGAATGGCCGGGCCCACGCCAATGGCGGTGCGGACCATGCTCATGGCAACCAAGCCCGCCACCAATTCAGTGGGCCTGAGCGGGGCCACGAAAATATGCCCCAGATTGCGCGACCAGATTTCCTCAAGGAAGGAAATGGCAAAGCCCATTTGGCTGCGCAGCGTCACCTCCCACAGCAGCACACCGCCCAGCAATACGCCGGCGGTGACAGTCACGGTATTGTTCTGCACGCCCGCAAGCCAGGCAGTGAAAAAACCCCAGACCAGCATTTGCAAGACGGGCCAATACATCAGTTCCAAAACGCGCGGCCAGGAACGCCGATACAGCGCCAAATGCCGATACATCAGCCCCCAAACACGCCGCGCCGCGCCGCTCATGCCGCGCGCCCTTGGCCGCGGGCAATATCCAGAAACACCTGTTCCAGATCATCGCGGCCATAGCGCGCGATCAGATCATTGGGGCTGCCCTGGTCCACAATTCGCCCGCCCTTGAGCATCAGCACATGATCCGCAAGGCGTTCCACTTCGGCCATATTGTGGCTTGCCA
>CAMCHA010000171.1 GCA_945874515.1 Asaia bogorensis | reverse complement strand
ATCAGCACCACAAAACTACCGCGCAGGCCGCGTTTCACCCACCGACCAAAGCTATGCTGTGCGCTACCGAAAAAGTCATACTTCCCGCTGGGATACGCCGTTCGCTCTTGATTTCGGCTAGCCACCTCACGGCCAGAACCCAGCGCGCGCAAAGCGCCCTGCGGCGCTGCTTTCATCACGGGTGCTGCACCAGTCAGCATATCCTAACCCTCCCATCCGGGCTGCGCTTGCGGGCGATAAACACGGCCAAGATTTCCCGCCCAAGATCGCATTCGAAAATGGTAACAGGGCAATAGCGTATAGCGCCAGTCGCTATATCCCAAGCCTTTCAGCATAACGCCCCCGCCAATCCGCCCCGCTAATCCAGCGCTTGAGTGAAGCCGCATCCGCCGCCTCACCGCTCAGCGCCGCCATCGCGCGCCACATCAACGCCAGATTGCAGGAAATCACTGGCGCGCCCTCCACATCCGGCTGTGCCAGAATGGCGCCGAGGGAAGGCATGCCGGTGCCCAGCAGAGTAATCGCCTCTGCCCCCGCGCCCTGCATGGCTGCAAGCGCGGCACTGGCATCGCCCTCGGCCAGGGCATAGATCGGGTGAAAGGCGGCGCCCGGTGTGGCGATGGAAACAACGCGCGCCACCTCAAACCCCCGCGCGGTCCAATAGGCGGCCGAGGCTTCGGTCAGATCAGGCGGATAGGGTGAAACCAACCCGATGCGTTTAGCTCCAAGCGCAGCAAAAGCTTCACACACCGCCCGGCCAGCGGTGATGAAGGGCGCGCGGGCGGAAAGGCGGGCCACGGCGGCGTCCTCGGCTTCCGGCCCCACCAGATAGGAAGACCCCGTGCAGGCAAAGGCGATAGCACCCAGCGGCGCATTGGCGAATTGCGCACAAGTCGCATCCAGCCCCGCGACATAATCGCGCAGCCGATCATTCAGGCTGGGCCGCGCACTCACCAACCGCGCGGTCAGCATCGCCGTCGCGGGCGGCAGCAGCAGCGAAAACTCCGGCTCCACCGTGGTATTGGCCTGCGGTGTCAGCACCCCAAGCAGGCCCTTCCTCGCATAGGCAAGTGGCATGGCATCCTCCCGCGCCATGAAGACATGGCGGCGCCTTCTGGTCTATGGAAAGCCCGAATTTCCGGGGGATCACGACATGAAAACCACCAAGCGCCGCGCCATCCTGGCCGCCATCCTTGCCACCCCTGCCCTGACGGCGGGCGCGCAAACTGCGCGGCCCATCCGCTTCATTGTCCCCTTCCCGCCTGGCGGCACGGCGGATCTGCTCGCCCGGCTGGTGGCGCGGGAGATGGAAAGCCGCCTTGGCGCACCGGTGGTGGTGGAAAACCGCGCTGGCGCGGGCGGCGTGGTTGGCAGTGATTCGGTTGCCAAAAGCGCCCCCGATGGCACCACCATATTGCTTTCCAACATCGCCTCCCAGGGGATTGCGCCGGCCATCCTGCCTTCCATGCCCTATGATGTGATGCGCGATTTCACCCATATCGGCCTGCTCGCCGCGGTGCCGAGTGCGATTGCGGTTTCCGCCACCGGCCCCTGGCAGAGCTTACCCGCGCTGATCGCCGCCGCGCGTGACAAACCCGGCAGCATCCGCTTCGGGTCCAATGGCAATGGCACGTCGTCTCACGCCAAGCTCGAAATCCTGAAGCGGCTGGCGGGGGTGGACATCACTCATGTGCCCTATCGCGGCGCAGCCCCGGCGGCGACTGACGTTATTGCGGGCAATATTGATGGGCTGATCGCCGCCATCCCCGATGTTGGGCGCAATGAACGCCTGCGCTTACTCGCCATGACCACAGAGCAACGCCTGGCGCGCTGGCCCGATGTGCCCTCAGTCGCGGAGCTTGGCCTGGGGCAATTGGTGGCGGCGAATTGGTTCGGCATCAGCGGCCCAGCCGGCATCCCGGCCCCGGTCGCGGATCGGCTGAATGCCGCGCTGGTGGAAAGCCTGGCCACGCCCGCCCTCAGTGATCGCTTGGTGGAATTGGGCGCTGCCCCCAATCGGCTGGACCGCCCTGGCTTCACCGCTTTGGTTGAGGCCGACATGAAGCGCTGGGCGCAAATTGTGCGGGAAGCGGGGATCAAGGCGGATTAATCTGCGTGGCACGGTGATTGCCTAACTTCGAGCCATAAGCGGTTCCATCGCTGGGAACTGGGTAATTTTGCCCGGTTTTTAGGCGGTGAGTGCCGATTTAGCAGCAAGGAGCTCTTCGCATGAACCGTCGTCGTCTTCTTGGCCTGACCGGAGGCGCCATTGCCGGCGCTCTGGCAAGCCCGGGCATTCTTTCCGCGCAAAGCGGCGCTTGGCCGACCCGCGGGTCCATCCGCCTGATCGCGCAATTCCCCCCGGGTGGCCTGGTGGATACCGTGAGCCGCCTGATGGCCCCTGCCCTGTCCCAGGCGCTTGGCCAGACCGTGGTGGTTGAAAACCGCGCTGGCGCCGGTGGCGTGATCGGCACGGATTTCGTCGCAAAACAGCCGGCGGATGGTTATACGCTGCTGGTTTCCCACGCTTCGGTGCATGTCTTCTCGGCGGCCACGATGCCGACGCTGCCCTTCAACCCGGTCTCGGATTTCACCCATATCGGGCTTTTGGTGGAAGCGCCGAATGTGCTGTTGGTGAAGTCTGAGTCACGCTTCAAGACGCTGGCGGATTATCTGGGCGCGGCAAAGACGCAGCCGGTCCGCTTCGGGTCTTCGGGCATTGGTTCGGCGCCGCATTTGCTGGGTGCGATGCTATCCGGCGAAGCCAAGGTGACCAATCTGGATCACGTGCCCTATCGTGGCAGCGCGCCCGCCATGCAGGATCTGATGGCCAATCAGATTGAAAGCCTGATTGACCCCATCACCACCAATGTGCAGCTGATGAAGGATGGCGTTTTGCGCGCGCTCGCAGTCTCCTCGCCACAGCGCCTGCCCGCCTTCCCGAATGTGCCGACCTTCGCTGAGCTTGGCTTCCCGAAGCTGACTTCCGCGCAATGGCTTGGGCTTTCCGCGCCGAAGGGCCTGCCTCAGCCAATCACGGATCGGCTTGCCGGCCTGATCAATCCCATCCTGGCGCGACCGGAATTGATGGCGCGGTTTGAGGATTTGCAGACTCTGCCGCGCCGGCCTTCGCCACTGAATGGCGATTTCGTGAAAATCATGCAGGCGCAAATCACGGAATGGACCGCGGTCGCCAAGCAATTCGATATTGTTGTGACCTGACCTAGCACCCCCGCCCGCGCAACATCGCGGGCGGGGTGCCCCCCTTACTTCATTCCCGCCTGAGTCTTGCACCAGCGCGCCACTTCTTCATGCGTGGCGAACCACACATCGCCAAAACCCTTCATGTGCTGCACCAGCCGATCAAGCAGCGCGATGCGGCTGCGGTGGCCTATCACATGCGGGTGCATGGTCAGCAGGAACAGGCCACCTTCGCGATAAGCGCCTTCGAATTCCGCCGTGAAAACCTCCTCCACACTTGAAGGGGGCGTATAGGGGCGGAGTGCCGAAAAACGCAGCATGTTGAAATACACCGCATCATCGCGGATCCATTCCGGCGGCAATTCCACAATGCCGGTGGGCTTACCCTGTTCGAGTAATTCATAGGCGTCATCATCAGCCATCAGCGATGAATCATACAGCAAACCCAATTCGCGGATGATGGAAAGCGTATCCACCGAGAAATCCCAGGATGCGGTGCGGATACCAACCGGCCGCCGGCCCGTCAGTTTTTCAAGCGTATCGGCAGCGCGGAAGGTCAGGTCACGCTCCACACCTGGCGGCAATTGCGTATTGGCTTCATGGATCCAGGAATGGATGCCGATCTCATGGCCCTCATCCGCCACACCGCGCACCTCCTCAGGGTGCAAAAGTGCTGAGACGGCGGGGTAGAAGAAGCTTGCCTTGATGTCGTGGCGCGCCAGCAAGGCACGGATGCGCGGCACGCCCTGACGCGCACCATATTGCCCCTGGCTGATGCGCATGGGGCTTTCATCGGCATCGCGCAGCGGAATGGTTTCGTGATCTGCATCGAAGGAAAGCGTGACGCAGCAGCGCGCCCCATTGGGCCAGGAAGCGGGCGCCAAGGAACGCCCGGCGCGGGCACGGCCCACAATTTCGCGCCATTGGGCTTCGGGCCATTCCCAGGGCTTGGCGGCTTTGTCGTTCATCGGGGGTTCTCCTGCCTGCAATCAAACGGCATGCTGCACCCTTAGCCAGAATACCGGAACCCCCATGAGCGATACCGATCCCGCCCTGATGTCCGCCGAGACCCTGCTGGGGCTTTACGCGCGCCGGCGCCTTTCGCCGGTTGAGGCGCTGAAGGCCGTGATGGAACGCGTCGCTCGCTATAACCCATGGGTAAATGCCTTTGCCGCCATGAACCCTCGCGCGCTGCAAGCGGCGGGCGAATCTGAAGCACGCTGGCAGGCGGGCCGCCCGATGGGGATCCTTGATGGCGTGCCTTCCACAGTAAAGGATTTGCTGAACCTGACGGGCTTCTCGACCAGGCGCGGCAGCCGTTCCACGGATACGACGCCAGCGATTGAGGATGCCCCTGCCGTGCTAGGGCTGAAGCACGCCGGCGCGGTGATCATCGGCAAGACTACCACCACCGAATTCGGCTGGAAATCGCCCGGCGATTGCCCTCTGCATGGCATTACACGCAATCCCTGGAACCCCAAGCGCACGCCGGGTGGTTCTTCTTCTGGCGCCGGGGCGGCGGGGGCTGCCTGTTTTGGGCCGCTGCACATTGGCACCGATGCCGGCGGTTCCATTCGTATCCCTGCGGCCTATTGCGGGCTGGTCGGGATGAAGCCTTCCTTCGGGCGCATTCCGCAATGGCCGCTTGGCGCCTTTGGCCATGTGGCGGTGGCCGGCCCCATGACGCGCACGGTGCGCGACGCCGCGCTGATGTTTGGCGCGATGGCGCGGCACGATCTGCGGGACCCCTATGCCCTGCCCGATGATCCGCGCGATTGGCTTGGCGGCATTGAAGATGGTGTCGCGGGGCTGCGCGTGGCGGTGGTACGCCGCATGGGCTTCGCGCCGCCCTTGGATGCGGAAGGCGAAGAAGTGCTCGCCGCCGCCGCGCGGCTTTTGGAAGACCAGGGCGCGATTGTGGAAGAAGCCGATCCTGACCTGCCTGACACGCGCGCCATTTTTGGCCGCGTCTGGGGTGTGGCGCTTGCGCGCATCATCGCGACGACGCCGGAAGACAAGCGCGATTTGCTCGATGCCGGCATTGCGGAAGTTGCGGCACGCGAAGGCGAGATGCTCGCCGTGGATTATTTGGCCGCCGAGGCGATGCGCCTGGAAGCGGCCCATGCCATGGCGCGGTTTCATCAGCGCTATGATCTGGTGCTGACTGCCTGCACGCCGACCGCCGCCTTCGCCGCGGATCAGCCGACCATCCGCCCGGCAGAGGCGCTGTGGCGCGATTGGGCGCCCTGGACCTTCGCCTTCAACCTGACGCGGCAACCGGCCATCAGTGTGCCGGTGGCTTTGGATGCGGAAGGCATGCCACGCGCTGTGCAGATTGTGGCGGCACTCTATCGTGATGATCTGGCGCTGCGCGGGGCGCGGGCCTTGGAACGCGCGGCCAGCTTGCCACTGGCAAATCCCTCAGAAAGCGCTACCTGACTCAGCGAAATTCAAAAGGATAACCTGATGCGTTTGGTCACTTTCTCGGATGCTGCCGGTGTGCGGATTGGCGCTTTGGATGAAGCGGGCGCGTTGCGCGACATTACCGCCGTAGCACCTTCTCTGCCGCGCGATATGCTTGGCCTCATTGCGGCGGGGCCAGCAGCGCTGGCCGCCGCGCGGGATGCGCTTGCCAATGCGCCAATCATAGCGGGGGCGAAGATCCTCGCCCCCATTCCGCGCCCACCCAAGAACGTGTTCTGCGTTGGCAAGAATTACCATGAACACGCGAAGGAATTCGCGGGATCGGGCTTTGATGGCGGGGCGAAGGATGTCGTGCCGCCCTTCCCCGTTGTATTCTCCAAACCCCATACCGCCATCATCGCAATCAATGAGCCGATCCTGAGCCATTTGGACCCGACGGGTGGCCTGGATTATGAAGGCGAATTGGGGATTGTGATCGGTACGGGCGGGCGCGGCATTTC
>CAMCHA010000170.1 GCA_945874515.1 Asaia bogorensis | reverse complement strand
CCGCAATATGATCGTGGCTGGAATGCGCTCGGCAAGACGAAAATGGCCATGCCCATCGCCAACCCCATGCCGCGCTTGGGATGAGCACGCGCTTTTCCTTCGACAATAGCTATGCCCGCCTGCCGGCGCGTTTTTATATCCGGCAGGCGCCCATTGCCGTGGCCGCGCCCCGGCTGGTGTTTTTCAACGCGCCGCTCGCGGAAGCGCTTGGCCTTGATGCGGCGGCGCTTGCCGGCGCCGAGGGTGCGGCGATTTTCGCCGGCAATCTTGTGCCGGATGGCGCGGAGCCACTCGCCATGGCCTATGCCGGTCATCAATTCGGCGGCTTCAGTCCACGCTTGGGCGATGGTCGCGCGCTTCTAATAGGTGAGGTGATTGGCCGTGACGGGCAGCGGCGCGATATTCACCTGAAGGGCAGCGGGCGCACGCTGTTTTCGCGCGGTGGTGATGGCCGCGCCGTGCTGGGCCCCATGCTGCGCGAAGCCATCATCAGCGAAGCCATGGCAGCGCTTGGCGTGCCGACCACCCGCGCGCTGGCGGTGGCGATGACGGGTGAGGCCGTGCTGCGCGAAAAACCGCAACCAGGCGCCGTGCTGACGCGCGTGGCGGCCAGCCATATCCGTGTCGGCAGCTTTCAATATTTCGCCGCGCAGGAAGATCTGGAAGCGCTGAAGCTGCTCGCGGATTTTGCCATTGCGCGGCATGATCCGGCGGCGGCCCACGCAGAAAACCCCTATGTCGCGCTGCTGTCTGGCGTGATTGCGCGCCAGGCGCGGCTGATCGCGCAATGGCTTCATATCGGCTTCATTCATGGCGTGATGAATACCGACAATATGACCATCAGCGGTGAGACGATTGATTACGGCCCCTGCGCCTTCATGGATGCCTATGATCCTGCGACGGTATTGAGTTCCATTGATCATGGCGGGCGCTATGCCTATGCCAATCAGCCGCGCATGGCACAGTGGAATCTGGCGCGTCTGGCGGAAGCGCTTTTGCCACTTCTTGCAGAACAGGAAGAAGCAGCGCTTGAGGTTGCGCAAGCGGCCCTTGGCGCCTTCGCCCCTGCCTTTGAAGCCGCCTATTTCGATCGCTTTGCGCAGAAGATCGGCATTGCGGAGCGCATGCCGGAAGATACCGCGCTGATCGAGGATTTGCTCCGCCGCATGGCGGAACAGGGCGCCGATTTCACCCTGACCTTTCGCGCTTTGGCCGATGCGGCAGCAGGCGATGCGGCGGCAGCCCGCGCGCAATTCACCGACCCGGGAGCATTTGATTCCTGGGCTGAGGGTTGGCGCGCTAGGTTGGCAAAAGAAGCTGACCCAGCACGGCTGATGCGCGCCAGCAACCCGGCCTTCATACCGCGCAATCATTTGGTGGAGGCTGCCATCCGCGCAGCCGAGGACCGCGATGATTTCCTACCCTTTGAAGCGCTGATGGCCGTATTGGCGCGACCCTTTGAAGATCAGCCAGGCAACGCCCAATACGCCAACCCGCCCAAGGCAGGAGAACGCGTGCTGGCCACCTTCTGCGGGACCTGAGATCGCGCCCCGCCTGTTGCCTTTTGGGGGAAAAAGGACCACATAGGTCCGGAAACCGCCTCCTATCCAAAGGGCCAAGCCATGTTCATCGAAACCGAAGCCACCCCCAACCCCGCTACGCTGAAATTCCTGCCAGGCAGGGAAGTATTGGGCGATCGCGGCACGGCGGATTTCACGTGCGTCGAGGAAGCCACAGGTCGTTCCCCCCTCGCTGAGCGGCTTTTCGGCCTTGGCGAGGTCGCGCGGGTCTTTTTTGGCTCGGATTTCGTGACCGTTACCAAGACGCTTGACACAGATTGGCAGACGCTGCGCCCGCAGGTGCTTGGCGCCATCATGGAACATTATTTGGCCGGCTTGCCCATTCTGGAAGGTGCCGCAGCCGAAGAACATGCCGAAGATTTTGAGCCAGCCGATCAGGAAATCGTGGCGCAAATCAAGGAATTGCTGGATACCCGCGTGCGCCCGGCAGTTGCCAGCGATGGCGGCGATATCGTGTTTCGCGGCTTCCGGGATGGCATTGTGCGGCTGCGCATGCAGGGCGCCTGTTCGGGCTGCCCATCTTCCCGCGCCACCTTGAAGCATGGCGTGGAAAACATGCTGCGCCATTACGTGCCGGAAGTGGTGGCGGTGGAGCAGGTGGAAGCCTGACGCTATAGACCCCGTGTTTTCACTGCCCTGACGGAGCCAAACCATGTCCGAAACTGCCGCGCCCCTTGATGATCAGGCGCTTGATCAGCTTTTCCGTGCCGCGCGCACCCAGAACAAGTGGCAGGACCGGCCCGTGCCCGATGCCAAGCTGCATGAGCTTTACGATCTGCTGAAATGGGGCCCGACTTCGGCCAATTCCTCACCCGCGCGCTTTGTGTTTGTGCGTACGTCGGAAGGCAAGGCTAAGCTTAAGGAAGCGCTTTCCGCCGGCAATACGGAGAAAACCATGACCGCGCCGGTCACGGCGATTGTCTGCTACGATAGCTATTTCTACGACAAGCTCGGCCAGCTTTTCCCGCATGCAGATGCCAAGCCCTGGTTCACCTCCAGCCCTGAATTCGCAGAAAAGACCGCGTTTCGGAATGGCTCGCTTCAGGGCGCTTATTTGATGCTGGCGGCACGCGCCATCGGGCTTGATGTCGGCGCCATGAGCGGCTTTGACAATGCCAAGGTGGATGAGCTGTTCCTTTTCGGCACCGGCTGGAAGTCCAATTTCCTGGTCAATCTGGGCTATGGCGACCCTGCCGGCCTGTTCCCCCGCAGCCCACGCCTTTCCTTTGATGAGGCCGCGCGGCTGGAATAGCCTGCAGCCTGCCCGCCGGGTTTGACCCTGGCGGGTTCTGGACTAAACAGCCAGAAACACACGCAATTTGAGAGACTGCCTTGAACAAGCCGCTGCCCAATTCGCTCCGCCAAGGACCTGACGCCCGTGGCCGCTTCGGCCCTTATGGTGGGCGTTTCGTCGCTGAAACGCTGATGCCGCTGATCCTTGAGGTTGAAAAAGCCTATGAGGAAGCGAAGCACGACCCTGCCTTTATGAATGAATGGCGCCGGCTTCTGACCCATTATGTGGGTCGGCCTAGCCCGCTTTGGTTGGCGGAACGCCTGACGCAAAAGCTTGGCGGTGCGAAAATTTATTTCAAGCGTGATGAGCTGAATCATACCGGCGCGCATAAGATCAATGCCGTGCTGGGGCAGATCATGCTGGCGAAGCGCATGGGCAAGGCGCGCATCATCGCGGAAACCGGCGCCGGGCAGCATGGAGTTGCCACAGCGACTGCTTGTGCATTGTTTGACCTGCCTTGCACGGTGTTCATGGGCGCCACCGATGTGGAACGCCAGCAGCCGAACGTGTTTCGCATGAAGCTGTTGGGGGCGGAGGTTGTGCCCGTGACATCCGGCGCTGCGACGCTGAAGGATGCGATGAATGAAGGGCTGCGCGATTGGGTCGCCAATGTGCACGATACCTATTACTGCATCGGCACGGTCGCCGGCCCGCATCCCTTCCCGATGATGGTGCGCGATTTCCAATCCGTCATTGGCACGGAAGCGCGCGAGCAAATGCTGGCCGCTGAAGGGCGCTTGCCAGATTTGCTGGTGGCGGCGATTGGCGGCGGTTCCAATGCCATGGGGCTGTTCTACCCCTTCCTGGATGACGCAAGCGTTGCAATGCATGGCGTGGAAGCCGCCGGCAAGGGTGTGGATACGGAAGAACACGCGGCCTCGCTCTCCAAGGGCCGCCCCGGCGTGCTGCATGGCAACCGCACCTATCTGTTGCAGGATGAATTCGGCCAGATCATGGAAGCGCATTCCATCAGCGCCGGCCTGGATTATCCTGGTGTAGGCCCCGAACACTCCTGGCTGCATGACATCAAGCGCGTTGAGTATACGAGTGCCACGGATGATGAGGCGCTATCGGCCTTCCAGCTTTGCTCCAGAATGGAAGGCATTATCCCGGCCTTGGAACCCGCGCATGCGCTGGCGCATGTCATCAAGATAGCGCCCAGCATGCCCAAGGATAAGCTGATCATCATGAATATGTGCGGCCGTGGCGATAAGGATATCTTCACCGTGGCGCGTGCCCTTGGCGTTACGATGTGAGTGTCATGACAGGAACTCCCCGTATCGCCGCGCGCTTCGCGGCCCTTCGCGCCGAAGGGCGCGGCGCCTTGATACCATTTCTGGAAGCTTTCGATCCGGACCTTGCGACATCCATGGAAATCCTGCGTGGCTTTCCAGGCGCCGGCGCGGATTTGATTGAAATCGGCTGCCCCTTCACGGACCCGATGGCCGATGGCCCAACCGTTCAGCGCGCCGGTCAGCGCGGGTTGAAGGCGGGGGCGACGCTTGCCGGCACGCTTCGAATGGTGCATGAATTTCGCGCCGAAGATGCCGCAACGCCGATCATTCTGATGGGCTATTATAATCCCATCCTGTCCTATGGCGCGAATTTCTGCGCCGATGCGGCTGCGGCGGGCGTGGATGGCCTGATCATTGTGGATGTGCCACCGGAAGAAGCGGATGAGATCGAACCCCAAGCGCGTGCTGCCGGGCTTGATATGATCCGCCTGATTGCGCCGACCACAGATGATGCACGCATGATCAAGGTTTTGGCCGCCACATCCGGCTTCATCTATTACGTCGCCATCACCGGCATCACCGGCACACGCAGCGCCACCGGCGCAGAATTAGCCGAGGCTATTCCGCGCATCCGCAAACACACCAAGCTGCCAATCGCGATTGGCTTTGGCGTGCGCACACCGGAACAGGCAGCGGAAGCCGCGCAGATCGCCGATGGTGCGGTGGTGGCTTCAGCGTTGATTGATGTTCTGGCGAATGATCTGGATGCGGAAGGCCGCGCCAAACCAGGCACGGCGCAGAAGGTGCTCGATCAGGTGAAGACATTGGCCAGCGCAGTGCGAAGCGTGAAGAAAGGCGCCTGAGCGCGCCTGAGCTTACTTGTTGCTGAGAGGAAAACTTCATGGCTGCCCCCATTGGTCCCTTAACTGGTCTTCGTGTTCTTGACCTAACGCGCGTTCTGGCCGGCCCCACCTGCACGCAGATGCTGGGCGATTTGGGCGCCGAAGTGATCAAGATTGAACGCCCGGAAGCCGGCGATGATACGCGCGGCTTCGCGCCGCCCTTCGTGCCGAATACGAAGGAAAGCGCCTATTTCGTTGGCGTCAATCGCAACAAGAAATCCGTGACACTGGATATCGCCAAGCCCGAGGGCCAGGCGATCATCCATAAGCTGCTCGAGCATTGCGATATCCTGGTGGAAAACTTCAAGGTCGGCGCCTTGGCCAAATACGGCCTGGGCTATGAGCAATTGGCGAAGACCCATCCGCGGCTGATCTATTGTTCCATCACCGGCTTTGGTCAGACCGGCCCTTACGCGCCGCGCCCGGGTTATGATGCGCTGATCCAGGCCATGGGCGGTGTCATGTCGCTCACGGGTGAGCCAAATGGATCACCGCAAAAGGTTGGCGTGCCGGTCGCGGATCTTTTCGCAGGGCTTTATGGCTGCATTGGTATTCTGGCGGCGGTGAACCATCGCAACAGCACGGGCCAAGGCCAGCAGATTGATATCGGCATGCTGGACACGCATGTGGCTTGGCTTGCCAACCAGGGCATGAATTATTTGGCGACGGGCGAAAACCCGGCACGGCTTGGCAATCAGCACCCCAATATCGCGCCCTATCAGGAATTCCCGACCAAGGATGGCTATCTTATCCTGGCCGTTGGCAATGACCCGACTTTTGAACGCTTCTGCAAGGCTTTCGGCCAGGAAGCGCTTCTGGCCGACCCACGCTTCGCCACCAACCCGATCCGCGTACAAAACCGCCAATTGGTGACGGATGCACTCACGCCCGTGATGAAATCCAAAACCACGGCGGAATGGATTGATGCGCTGGAAGCGCTCAAGATCGGGTGTGGCCCCATCAATACGCTGGAACAGGTTTTCGCCGACCCGCATGTGCAGGCGCGCGAAATGGTCGTGGAAATGGCCCATGGCAGTGGCGAGACGGTGAAGGTGATTGCCAATCCCGTGAAGCTTTCCGCGACTCCGCCCAGCTATCGCAGCGCGCCGCCCGTGCTTGGCGAACACACAGAAGATGTGTTGGCGTCCGTGCTGAAAATGAGC
>CAMCHA010000169.1 GCA_945874515.1 Asaia bogorensis | reverse complement strand
GGATGACCCGCATTTGCGCGCGGTTGGCATGGTGCAGGAAGAAGAACACCCGACCGAAGGTGCCACTTACGCCATTGGTCAGCCCAATCGTTTTTCCGGCGGCAATGCGCAGCCCGGCAGGCCTGCGCCGCGGCTTGGTCAGGATGGCGCGGCGTTGCTGGCCGCGGCGGGCATGACCGAAGCTGAGATCACCGCACTCAAACGCGATGGCGTGCTGCTTGAAGCGCCACAATGACACAATGAGGAAATACCCATGACTCGTCCCTTCGACGGCATTCGCATCATTGACGCGACCCATGTTCTGGCCGGCCCCTTCGCGGCCTATCAGCTTGGCTTGCTCGGCGCGGATGTGATCAAGATTGAGCATCCGGATGATCCCGACCAAAGCCGCATCAATGGTAGCGATACGGCATTGAATGAAGCCGGTATGGGCTGCCAATATCTTACGCAAGGGTCAAACAAGCGCAGCATGACGCTTGATCTGAAGCAGGAAGCAGCGCGTGAGATTTTCCGCAAGCTGATCGCAGGCGCTGATGTGCTGGTGGAAAATTTCCGCCCTGGTGCCTTTGCGGCTTTGGGCCTGGGCTATGAGAATTTGCTGAAGCTCAATCCACGGCTGATCTATTGCTCCATCTCGGCCTTCGGCCATGGTGGGCCGCGCGGTGAACAGACCGCGTATGATCACGTTATCCAAGCGACATCGGGCATCATGGCCTGCACCGGCACGCCGGAGGTGAACCCGATCAAATTCGGCGCACCGGCGATTGATTACGCAACCGGCACCATGGGCGCCTTCGCCCTATCAGCGGCCTTGTTCCAGCGCGAGAAAACCGGGCGCGGCCAGCATATTGATCTGGCCATGCTGGATGTTGCGATGATGATGATGGCAAGCCATGTCACTTCCTATGCGCGCAGTGGCAGACCCCCGCGCCCACGCGGTAATGATCATGAATATTCGACCAATAGCTGCTACCAGACCGCCGATGGTTTGGTGATGATCGGCGCGAGCAACATCCGCCAACAGCGCCGGCTTTGGCAGGCGCTTGGCCGGCCCGATATGGCGAAGGACAGCAATGAAGCGCGCCATGCTGATCGCGCGCATGAAGCGGCCACGCTGGCAGAGCTGTTGAAGGCCAAGACGGCGGATGAATGGGAAAGCTATTTGCAGGCGCGTCATGTGCCGGCGGCACGGGTGCGCAATTTGGCGGAATCTTTGGCCGATCCGCAGATCAAGGGGCGCGGCGTGGTGCATCGCTTTGAAGCAGCACCTGGCGTGACAGGGCCATTTTCTGTCCCCGTCGCCGCTTTCGGCTTTGCGCATGGCGGGCCTCGCGTTGATACGCCGCCGCCGCAGCTTGGCCGCGACAATGATACCATATTGGCCGAGCTTGGTTATGATGACGCTGCACGCGCTAAACTCCGCGCCGCTGGCGCGATTTGAAACAAGGGAAAGACCATGACCACATTCATCTTCGACCATATTCATCTGCGCAGCCCCGATCCGGAAGCGACGGCGGTTTTCTACGAACGTATGTTTGGGGCCGAGGTTCTGCGTTCCACGCAGCAGGGTGAACCGCGCGTGGATATCAGGCTTGGCGGGCAGATTATTTTCATCGCGCCCATCAAGGGTGACAATACGGCGCCGCCACCCAGCATGCCCTATCGCGGCTTGGAACATATCGGCCTTGCGGTCACCGGGCTTGACCAGGTGGTGGCAGAATTGAAGGCCAAGGGCGCTGAATTCACCATGGAGCCTACCGCTTTCCGCCCCGATATTCGCATTTGCTTTCTGCGCGGGCCGGAGAATGTCGCGATTGAATTGCTGGAACGTAGCGCCTGAGTATTCTCGTCATTGGCGCCGGCCCCGCCGGCTTGATGGCGGCGGAAGCCGCGGCGCAAGCAGGTGCCGCGGTGGTGCTGGCCGATCACATGCCATCGCCCGCGCGCAAGTTGTTGATTGCCGGACGCGGTGGGCTGAACCTGACGCATTCCGAAGCGCTGCCAACATTCCTGAAGCACTATGGTTCCGCTGAGCCATATCTCGCGTCGCATATCCGCGCCTTCCCGCCCGACGCGTTGATCGCCTGGGCTGAGGGGCTGGGCCAGCCCTGCTTCATCGGCTCCTCCGGCCGGGTTTTTCCGCGCGCCATGAAGGCATCGCCACTACTGCGCGCCTGGATGGCGCGGCTTGGCGCGCTTGGCGTGCGCTTGCTGGCGCGGCATCGCTGGCTTGGCTTTACGCCTGATGGTGCGGCGCGTTTTGCGACACCGGATGGGGAGGCGCAGATCAAAGCGAATGCCACCATTCTGGCACTCGGTGGCGCTTCCTGGCCGCGGCTTGGGTCGGATGGTACTTGGCCCGCGCTTTTGCCCCGCATCGCCACGCGCCCTTTCGTGCCATCCAATATGGGCTTTAACATTCCCTGGTCTGATCATCTGCGCGAGCGTTTCGCCGGCACGCCGCTCAAGCGCATTGCGCTATCCTTTGGCGGCGTCACGCAGCGTGGTGAGGCAATGATCACCGAAGCGGGGATTGAAGGCGGTGCAATCTACGCGCTGAGTGCCGCTTTGCGGGACGCGCTGGTGCGGCAGCATGGCGCCACACTGCATCTGGATCTCCGGCCTGATCTCAGCTTTGCCGATCTTGCTGCGCGGCTTTCGGGCCGGCAGGGCAGCCTTTCGCTCGCCAATCATTTGCGGCGCAATGCGGGCTTGGCACCGGTTGGGATTGCCCTGGTGCAGGAAGCGCTGAAGGCTGGGGCGCAACAAAGCGACCTTGCCGGCTTGATCAAGGCTTTGCCGCTGCAGGTAACAGGCTGTTTCCCGATTGCGCGCGCCATTTCCTCAGCCGGCGGGCTTTCCTGGTCTGAGGTGGATGAAAACCTGATGCTGCACCGCTTGCCTGGCGTTTTCGCCTGTGGCGAAATGCTGGATTGGGAAGCACCGACGGGTGGCTATTTGCTGCAAGCCTGTTTCAGCACGGGTCGCGCGGCGGGATTGGCGGCCGGGAGCATGGATGTTCAGCGGGTTTAACAACAGGGGATGACCATGGCGGAATTTGACCTTGTAGTGCGTGGCGGAGAGGTTGCGACCGGCTTCGGCACGACGCGGTGCGATATTGGCGTGAAGGATGGGCGCATTGTTGCCCTCGGCGAAAAGCTTGCCGATGGCGCCCGCGTGGTGGATGCCGCCGGTACGCTGGTGCTGCCTGGCGGCGTGGATAGCCATTGCCATATCGAAGAACCCTCTCGTGGTGGCTATGCCAGCACGGGCCTCGCGGAACCGCCGGTGACGGTGAATGAGGAAAGCTTCGCCACAGCTTCCACCGCGGCTTTCGCCGGCGGCACCACATCGGTCGTGTGTTTCATTCCGCAATGGAAGGGCTATGGCGTTTGGGATCGTTACACGGATTACCGCGCCCGCGCCGCGCGCGGCATGATTGACCATTCCTTCCACCAGATCATCAGCGATCCGACCGATGCGGTGATGGATGAGGAAGTGCCGCGGCTTGTGGCGGAAGGTGTGCGCAGCCTGAAGGTCTTCCTCACCTACGAACCCCTGCATCTGAATGATGCGCAATATCTGCGCGTATTGACCAAGGCACGAACACTCGGCTGTTTGGTGACGGTGCATTGCGAGAATTATGAGGCGATCAATTGGCGCACCCATGAATTGCTGAAGCATGGCATGACAGCGCCGAAGTATCACGCCTGGGCGCGGCCGCCTGTAGTGGAACGTGAAGCGACGCACCGCGCCATCGCACTTGCTGAACTGGTGGATCAGCCGCTCCAGATTTTCCATGTCTCCTGCGCAGAAGCAGCCGAGGAAATCGCGCGTGCCCAGGCGCGTGGCGTGAAGGTATGGGGTGAAACTTGCCCGCAATATGTCAGCCTGACCGCATCCGACATGGACCGCCCAGGCTTTGAGGGTGCAAAATTCATGTGCAGCCCGGCACCCCGCAACCGCGAAGAACATGAACGCGTGTGGGAGATGATCCGGCGCGGTACGCTCGATGTGATTTCATCCGATCACTGCGCCTTTTCCTATGAAGGTGATCGCGGCAAGCGCCAGAATGGGACGGGCGCGGTGTTCCGCGATATCCCTAACGGTATTCCAGGCTTCACCGCACGCCTGCCGATCATTTTCAGCGAGGGTGTTTCAAAAGGGCGCATCAGCCTGGATGAATTCGTGCGCCTGACCAGCACGAACCCCGCGCGCCTGATGGGATTGGCGCCACGCAAAGGCATGATCGCGGTGGGCGCTGATGCCGATCTGGCGCTGTGGGATCCAAAAAAGAAAGTCACCATTACCAATGCGCTGATGCAGCACGCGATTGATTATACCCCTTATGAGGGGATGGAGGTCACGGGCTGGCCAGTGATGACCATCCGGCGCGGTGAAGTGGTGATGCGTGATGGCAAGGTGCAGGCGGAACCTGGCACCGGGCGCTTCCTGCCGCGTGGGCCCTACGCCATGATCAGGCCGCGTGGTGTCACGCCTGATGGGTTTGATCCCGCGCCGCCGCCCTGAATCTAAAGCGCCGACCATTCATGCTTGAGCGTATGATTCCGTTTGGAAGTAGGTGATCTATTCCTATGCGGGGAAGGCATCGGTTAGATTACCGATGCGTTTTGGCGCCCGTGCGATGGAGCGCTCATCCGCTTTCCGAAAGGCTTTTTGCCGAATTTTCGCGAGCGAGATTTCGCCATAAGTCATTGAAAAATGGTGCCGACTCGGGGAATTGAACCCCGGACCTACTGATTACGAATCAGTTGCTCTACCCCTGAGCTAAGTCGGCCCCGAAACGCCTGGAAAACTCCTATAACCGGCCTATTAGCCCCCCCAAAGGCTTCGCACAACCATCCCCTATCGACGATCCCATTCCCCAGTGCCGATCCCCCCCACCAGGGAAGCCAAATGCCATCTGTCATGTTAGACCGACAGCATGCGTCCCCGGATCATCATCCTGCTTCTGCTTTTGCTGTTTGGCCTCGCCGGCGCCTGGGTCTGGCGTGGCCTGCCGCCTTCCGTTGCGGTTGCCACCGCCACCACCGGCCCCGCCGTGCAGGCGGTTTACGCCACGGGCAATGTGGAACCGGTGCATTGGGCCAAGGTTGGCCCGGCGGTGCGTGCGCGCATCACTGCGGTCCTGGTCGAAGAAGGTGCCCGGGTTGCAGAAGGCCAGCCCATGGCAAGGCTTGATGACCGCGAAGCCCAGCATCGGGCCGAAGAAGCCGAAGCCCGCGCCAGTTTTGCCCAGGAAGATTTGGCCCGGGTGCGCACTTTGGTGGCGCGTGATGTCGCTTCCCGCGCCGCGCTGGATCGTGCCGAGGCCGAAGCCCGCGCCGTGCGTGCCGTGGCCGAAGCCGCGAAGCGGCGCCTTGATGATTACATCGTCCGCGCGCCCTCCGCCGGCCTGGTGCTGCGCCGCGATGCCGAGGTGGGGGAGGTGGTGGATACCCCCGCCGCACTTTTCTGGATTGGCGAACCAAAGCCGCTCCGCATCACCGCGGAAGTGGATGAGGAAGACATCGCCCAAATCCGCGAAGGTCAGCGTGCCCTGCTGCGCGCTGATGCCTTCGCGGGGCAAGTGCTGAATGCACGGGTGACGCAGATTACTCCCAAGGGTGATGCAACGCGCAAAGCCTATCGCGTGCGTCTGGCGCTGCCGGACGATACGCCGTTGATGATCGGCATGACGGTGGAAGCGAATATCGTTTTGCGTGAAACTGCGAACGCTGTGCTTGTTCCGCCGGCAGCGCTTCGCGGGGATCATGTGTTTGTCGCACAAGGGGAAGTGGCGCGGCGACGCCAAGTGACGGTGGGCGTACAGGGCCCGCGCGCTGTTGAAATCCGCCAGGGCATTGCTGCGGGAGATGTCGTGGTGCTTGATCCTCCGCAGGGCCTGAAGGATGGGCAGGCGCTACGGCTCAGGCCATGAACCTGATCTTCGATCTGGCGCGCGGCATGCTTTCCCGCAGGCGCCGTCAGACCTTGGTTTCGGTGCTGGGCGTTGCCTTGGGTGTCGCTTTCTTCATCGCCATTGCCTCACTCATGCGCGGGTTTCAGACCTATTTCATCGAACAGGTGATTGATGTGCAGCCGCACATCATCGTGAAGGATGAAACGCGCCGACCGCTGCCGCAGGCGGCGGAGATTGCCCATCCCGATGGCGC
>CAMCHA010000168.1 GCA_945874515.1 Asaia bogorensis | reverse complement strand
GCGATTTTCCAAGACCCGCTCACCACACTCAATCCGCTGTACACCGTTGGCCGGCAATTGGCCGAAACCATGACAACCCATTTGCCGATCACCCCGGCGGAGGCCCGCAAGCGCGCCATTGGCTGGCTTGACCTGGTGGGCATTCCGGCTGCCGCGCAGCGGATTGATTCCTACCCGCATGAATTTTCCGGCGGCATGCGCCAGCGCGTGGTGATTGCGCTGGCCTTATGTGCCGAACCGCGCCTGATTGTGGCAGATGAACCGACAACGGCCTTGGATGTTTCCATTCAGGCGCAGATCATTGCGCTGCTAAAATCGCTCGCGCGCGAAAAGGGCACGGCGATGATGTTGGTGACGCATGATATGGGCGTTATTGCGGAAGCCGCCGATCGCGTGGCCGTGATGTATGCCGGGCGCATCGCTGAAATCGGCCCCGTGCGCAATGTGGTGACGCAGGCAAGCCACCCTTATACGGTGGGGCTTATGGGTTCCATCCCGCCCTTGGATCGGCGCGTTGAACGGCTCGCGCAGATTGATGGCGCCATGCCGCGGCTTTCGGCCATTCCCCAAGGCTGCGCTTATAACCCGCGCTGCCCAAAGGCTTTCGCGCGGTGCAGCCAAGACAGGCCGGATTTGCTGCCGGCGGGGGCAACCCAGGCCGCCTGCTGGCTTTACGCGGGGGAGGGCGCCAATCATGGCTGAGACCCCCATGTTGGAACTGCGCGATGCCGCGCGGTATTTTGATGTCTCACGCCCTTGGCTTCAGCGGGTCATTGCGGGCGAGGGTAAGCGACTATTGCGCGCCGTGGATGGGTTGAACCTGTCTGTTCCCAAGGGCACAACCCTGTCTTTGGTCGGCGAATCCGGCTGCGGTAAATCCACCGTGGCACGTCTCGCGGTTGGGCTTTACCGGCCAAGCGCTGGCCAGGTGATGTTTGACGGGCGAGACCTGGCCGAAGCCCGCGCCGCATCCGATCAGCGCCGGCGGATGCAAATGATCTTCCAGGATCCCTATGCCTCGCTCAATCCGCGCTGGCGGGTGCGGGATATTGTGGCCGAACCCATTCGCGCCTTCGGGCTTTTGCCTGATCGTGTCGCACAGGAAGCGCGTGTTGCGGAATTGCTGACGCAGGTGGGGCTTTCGCCGCTGGATGGGCATAAGTTTCCACATGAGTTTTCTGGCGGGCAGCGCCAGCGCATTTCGATCGCGCGTGCGCTTTCATCCAATCCGGAGTTTCTGGTTTGCGATGAACCGACCTCGGCGCTTGATGTTTCGGTGCAGGCGCAAATCCTGAATTTGATGAAGGAATTGCAGTCCCGCATGGGGCTGACCTATTTGTTCATCAGCCATAACCTGGCCGTGGTGCGGCAGGTGAGTGACCGGATCGGCGTGATGTATCTGGGCCGGATTGCGGAATTGGCGCCGGCGGAAAGCCTGTTCCGCCGCCCGCGCCACCCCTATACGCGCGCGCTGATGGAAGCGATCCCGGATCTGGACATGACCGGGCGGGTGCGCATTCCGGTGGGCGGCGAAGTGCCAAGCCCGATCAATCCACCCACGGGCTGCGCTTTCCACCCGCGCTGCCCGCTGGTTCAGCCGCGCTGCAAGTCCGAACGCCCGGAATTAAAGCCGGCAGGGGATGCGATGGTGGCTTGCCATGCGGTGGAAGAAGGGCGCGACACGGCCTAATTTGTTACAGCCAGCGTGGTTCTGGCAGCGCAATCGCAAGGCGCCCCTTGAAGCCTGCCATGCGCAACTGGCCAGAGATTTCATCGGCCAAATTCCAAGGCAGGATCAGGATCACATCCGGCGCCATGGCCAGTAGCGCTTCCGGTGAGACAATCGGAATGGCGCTGCCTGGCAGCAGCCGGTTCTGCTTGGCGGGGTTGCGATCCGCGACCGCGATGAAATCCGCCGCCGTCACGCCGCAGGCATTCAGGAAAGTATTGCCCTTCGCCGCGGCACCATAGGCGCCGAGCCTCAGCCCCTCCGCCCGGCATTGCGCCAGCCAATCCTTGAAGGCCGCCAGCACCGCCGCGACGCGAGTATTGAAGCCTTGGTAGAAGGCGTCTCCCGCAATGCCCCGCGCGGCTTCCTCAGCGCGCATTGCAACAACACCTGGCATATCCACGCGCGCGGCATCGGCGGTCGCGAAATAGCGCAGGCTGCCGCCATGTGTGGAAAGCTTCTCCACATCAAACACACGCAAGCCCTGCGCAGCCAGTAAGCGCTCAACGGCATAAAGCGACCAATAGGCGTAGTGTTCGTGATAGATCGTATCGAATTGCACGCCATCCACGAAGGACAACAGATGCGGCGCTTCAATGGTGACCACGCCACGCGGTCCGGCCAAATGCGCAAGCCCTGCGGCAAAATCCACCACATCCGGCACATGCGCCAGCACGTTATTGGCAATCACCAAATCCGCATGGCCGCGCCGGCCGACGATATCCGCAGCCGCCGCGCGGCCAAAGAAACGCACTTCGGTCGGCACGCCGGCGGCCACAGCGCTGGCGGCAACATTCGCGGCTGGCTCCACGCCAAGGCATGGGATGCCGGCGGCCACGAAATTGCGCAGCAGATAGCCATCATTGCTCGCGATTTCGACAACGAAGTTTTGCGCACTCAGTGAAAGGCGTTCACGCATCGCCGAAGCGTAACGCGCGGCGTGATCAAGCCAACTCTCCGAAAATGAGGAGAAATAGGCGTAATCGGTGAAGATCGCCTCGGCTTCCACCACATGATCCAATTGCACCATGCGGCAGGTTACGCAGACCACGGCAGCCAGCGGATAGCACGGCAGCGGCGCGGACCCGGGTGGCGGGTAATCATTGGCAAGTGGTGTCGCGCCCAGATCGCAGAACATGGCGCTGATAGCCCCGCCACAGGCGCGGCAGGCGGTGATGGGGCGGCATTCAGCTTGGGCGTTCATGGTGCGAGTGCTTCCTCAATTTCGGCCAGCGCCAAAGCGCGGCCATCGGCGCCACTGCGCCAGGCTTCATACCAGCGCGCGGTGGCGGCAATGGCGCTGGTGGCATCATGGCGCGGTGCCCAGCCAAGGCTTTGCATGGCAAGGCTACTGTCCAAAGCCAAGCGCTGCGCTTCTTCCATGGGTGGCGCGGGCGCGGCTTCCCACGCAATCGGTGCGCCGGCGGCCTTGCCGTAAAGTTCAAGTACGCGCCGGACGGAAATCTCCGCATCGCGCGGGCCGAAATTGAGCGCCGGTGGCGCCGCACCTGCCCATAGCGCTTCTGCATGCAAAAGATAGCCGCGCAGCACATCCAGCACATGCTGAAAGGGGCGCGTGGCATCGGGGCGGCGGATGATCAGCGCCTCATTCGCCAACCGCGCGCGCACCAGGTCAGGCATCAGCCGTTCCGCACCGAAATCACCGCCGCCAATCACATTGCCGGCGCGTGCGGTTGCCACAATGCCCAGTTCAGCACCGAAACTCGCGCGCCAGGAAGCAACCGCGATTTCGCAAGCCGCCTTGGAAGCACTATAGGGATCATGCCCGCCCAGCGGATCATCCTCGCGAAAGGCGCGCCCTTGATTGTCGTTGCGATAGACCTTGTCGCTGGTGATCATAAGCGCAGCGCGCGCCCCCGCGCCGCGCAAGGCCTGCATCAGGTTGATGGTGCCGCTGACATTGCTGGCGAAAGTCCCTTCCGGGTCCCGATAGCCGCGCCCGACTAAGGCTTGCGCAGCAAGATGCAAAACAATCTCAGGCCGCGTCGCCTGCACGGCGGCTTGCACTGCCGCTGCATCGCGCAAATCACCGATGCGTGAAGTGATCGCAGGCCGCAAAGCGACAAAGGCAGAAGGCCCCGCTTCCGGCGCCAGGGCAAAGCCCGAGACCTCAGCGCCCAGGCGTTCCAGCAGCAGCGCAAGCCAAGCCCCCTTGAAGCCGGTATGGCCGGTCAGCAGCACGCGCTTGCCGCGCCAGAAGGCAGCCGAAGGCTGACCCATCACCACTTTTTCCAGGGTGCGGTGCCGTCCTGCCAAAGCCCTTCCAACACATCACGATCGCGCGGTGTATCCATCGGGTGCCAAAAGCCGCGATGATCAAAGGCGCGCAGCTGATCATCCGCCGCAAGGCCCCGCAACGGCGCCTGTTCCCAGACGCAATCATCGCCATCAATGCGGTCCAGCACGCGGGGCGAAAGCACGAAAAACCCGCCATTGATGGTGGCACCATCACCGGGCGGCTTTTCGGTGAAGGCGCGCACGCTATTGCCCACGCGTTCCAGCGCCCCAAAGCGCCCGGGCGGCACCACGGCGGTCACAGTTGCATCACGACCATGGGCGCCATGGAAAGCAATGAGCGCAGAGATATCCACATCCGAAACGCCGTCACCGTAGGTAAGGCAAAAACCCTCTTCTCCCCGCAAATGCTGCGCCACGCGGCCAAGCCGCCCACCGGTTTGCGTATCCTCACCCGTGTCCACCAAAGTCACGCGCCAATCCTCAGCGGGCGGGGTCAGCCAGGTTGCGGTGCCGGAGGCTAAATCCAGCGTCAAATCCGATGAATGGGCCCGGTAATTCAGGAAATATTCCTTGATCTGCTGGCCTTTGTAGCCAAGGCAAATCACGAAATCCTTGATACCATGCGCCGCATAAGACTTCATGATGTGCCACAGGATCGGGCGCCCGCCGATATCCACCATGGGCTTCGGGCGAAGCTGGGTTTCGGCACCAAGCCTGGTGCCGCGTCCGCCAGCCAAAATCACCGCTTTCTTGATCATGAACACTCCGACACAATGAATATGCGCGCTGCATAGCACGCCATCGGCAAAGGGCTGATAACCCGGCTAATCGCCCTGTGCCACCCCTTCTCGCCTGGGGTCGGAAGCGCCGATCAGCCCGCCATTGGTCACGCGGATCACTTGCAGGCCCGAAATCATCTCCCGGATCGTCGCCTCATGTCCTCGGGCGCGGAGCGCCGGCGCCAGGCCAGCCGCTGGCGTGCCTTGTTCCAGCTCCACCGGCCCGCCCATGGTGCCGATATGGGGCAGCGCCACGGCTTCTTCCGGCGAAAGCCCCCAATCGAGCAAACCAACCAGCGTCTTCGCGACATAGCCAATGATGCGCGGCCCGCCCGGGGACCCCACCACGGCATGCAGCGCACCCGAGCCATCCAGCACAATGGAAGGCGCCATGGAGGAGCGCGGCCTTTTGCCGGCCTCCACCCGATTGGCGATGGGCCGGCCATTGGCTTCGGGTGCGAAGCTGAAATCGGTCAGTTGGTTATTCAGCAAAAAACCCCGCACCATCAGCCTGGCGCCGAAAATCGCTTCGATAGTTGTCGTCATGGAAAGCGCATTGCCCGCGCCATCCACAATGGCGATGTGGCTGGTGCCGGCCTCATAATCCTGGGTCTGCGGGGCGAGGAATGTTTCTCTCCAGGAAGGATTGCCCGGCCTGACATTCTGCATGGCGCGGTCCCGATCCATCAATTGCGCGCGTGTGGTCAGATAGGCGCGATCCGTCAGCCCCTGCACCGGCACGGGCACGAAATCCGCATCCGCGAGGTAAAGATTGCGGTCAGCAAAGGCCAAGCGCCCAGCTTCCGCCAGCAGATGCGCCGCATCCAGCCCGCGCGGGTCAAGCCGCGGCATGTCGAAATGTTCAAGCAAGCCAAGGATTTGCGCCACCGCCACGCCGCCCGAAGAGGGCGGCGGGAAGCCGCAGACGCGAAAGCTGCGATAGGGGGTGCAAATGGCGCTGCGCTGCCTTGGCTGGTAGCGCGCCAAATCTTCCAGCGCCATGACACCCGGATTGGTCGGGTGGTTGCGGATGGCGGCGATGATATCCTCCGCAATCGGCCCCCTTTGCAGCGCCGCCGCGCCATCGCGCGCAACAGCGCGAAGTGTCTCGGCCAAGGCCGGGTTGCGCAGCCTATGGCCGGGCGGCAGGGCCATGCCATCTGGCGTGAAGAAATAGGCGGCAGAGGCAGGGTCGCGCCTGAGCAGCAGCGTATCGGCAGCGATTTCGCGGTTGAGGCGCACGCTGACCGGAAAACCTTCTTCCGCGAGGCGAATGGCGGGTTCCATCAGCCGCGCCCAGGGCAGCTTGCCATGGACGCGATGCGCTGCTTCCAGCGCGGGCAATACACCCGGCACGCCAACTGATCGTCCGCTGGCCATGGCTTCCAGGAAGGGCATGGGCCGGCCATCGCGCAGGAACAGCGCGGGCGT
>CAMCHA010000167.1 GCA_945874515.1 Asaia bogorensis | reverse complement strand
TGGTGCTGCCGCGTTTGCTGGCCGGGATATTGGTGATGCCAGCGCTGACATTGGTGATGAACCTGGCCGGGCTTGCCGGCATGACAGTGGTGATGGAATCCCTCGGCTTTCCCTGGAGCGCGGTTTCCAACCAATTACAGCAATGGCTCCGTCTTGGCGATTTGACGGGCGGCCTGTTCAAATCTGCCTGCTTCGGCCTGGTGATCGCCGCCATTGGCTGCCGCGCCGGGCTTTCCGCAGGCTTCGGTCCGCGCGCGGTGGGTGATGCCGCAACCGCTGCCGTGGTGGGCGGCATTGTCGCCATTGTCGCCATGGATGGCGTTTTCGCCATTCTATTCTTCAGGCTTGGCATATGAACGACGATACCGTGATCAGCGTCGAGAATCTGGCCGTCAGCTTCGGCCCGCGCACCATTTTCAAGGATGTGAGCTTTGAGGTGAAGCGCGGCGAGGTCTTCATCATCCTTGGCGGTTCGGGCTGCGGTAAATCAACATTGCTCAAGGCGCTGATCGGCATTGTGCCCATCGCTGCAGGCCGGGCAGAAATGTTGGGCGTTGATTTGGCGGAAGCGGATGCGGAAGGCCGGCTAGGGCTGCTGCGAAGAATTGGTGTGATGTGGCAATCTGGCGCGCTTTTCGGCAATATGACGCTCTCCGAAAATGTGGAATTGCCCTTGGAAGAACATACGGAGTTGCCGCGCCCAGCGCGTGAGGCTTTGGCGCGCGCCAAACTTGGCCTGGTTGGGCTTGGCGATGCGGCGGGGCGGCTGCCGGCTGAGATTTCCGGCGGCATGGCCAAGCGCGCGGGGATTGCGCGCGCCATGGCGCTTGACCCGCCCTTGCTGATTTTGGATGAGCCCTCGGCCGGGCTTGACCCCATCACCTCGGCGGGATTGGACAAGCTGATCCTGGATATTGCGCGCAGCACCGGCACCACCTTCGTGGTGGTGACACATGAATTGCAATCCATTCTGGCTATTGGGGATCGCTGCATCATGCTGGACAAGGAAGCGCAAGGCATGATCGCCACGGGCAAGCCGCGTGAATTGCGCGATACCGCCACGCACCGCACCGTTCGCTCCTTCTTCCGCCGAGAGGCTGCCTGACATGGCGAAACCGCCCAATACGCTTTTTCTCCGCGTCGGTATGCTGGCGCTTGCCGCCATTGCGCTGGCGATTTGTTTCGTTGTTTATCTGACGGCAGGGCAATTCGGCACCAAATCGGATTACTTTGAAACCTATGTGGGTGAATCGATTGTTGGGCTGGATGTCGGGGCATCGGTGCGCTTTCGCGGTGTGCAGATTGGGCGCGTGACGGAAATTTCTCTTGCCGCTGCTGTCTATGATGTTCCGGAAGCGCGCGCCAATCGCTACGCGATGCAATTGGTGGTCATTCGCTTTGCGGTGGAACGCACGCGTGTAGCGCGCATTGCCTCCCTGGAGGACATGATTGCGGGGGGGTTGCGCACACGTATTGCGTCCCAGGGAATTACGGGTGTCACCTATCTGGAAATTGATATTCTGGACCCTGCGCGCTACCCGCCCATCCAGGTACCCTGGACGCCGCGCTATAGTCATATACCGGCCGTACCTTCCACGATCACGCAGGTGACGAGTGCCGCTGAGCAAATTATGCGCCGACTGGAAGCGCTTGATATTGAGCGGCTGATCAATAACGCCGCCGGGCTGATGGGGGATCTTCGCCGCCAGGTGACCGACGGGGAAATGGCGACCACGTTGCGCGAAGCCGGCGAAACCCTGGCGGAAATTCGCACTGAAATCCGTAAGGTAAAGCTTGAGGATACGGCGGCGGAACTGCGCGGCGCTATTGCCACTATGGGCGATGCCGGGCGTAGCGCGCAGGAATTGCTGGCAAGCCGCGAAGTGCGTGACGCTTTGGCGCGTATCCCTGCCGCTGTCACCGCACTTGAAAATACCTTGCGTAGCGCGCGCGGCACCACCACCGATCTGCAAGCAGATTTGTCGCCACTAATGCGTGATTTGCGATCCTCGGTCGCCAATCTGCGCGACACCACGGAAGCGCTGCGGCGCAACCCATCGCAAACCCTTCTCGGCGCGCCTCCGCCGCCGCCCAATCGGGAACGCCGCTGACATGAAAACCTTGCATCGCCGCGCCATGCTGCTGGCAGCACCTTTCCTTGCTTCCGCCTGTTCCGTGCTGCCGGAACGGCCTTATCAGGAAGTGCTGCGCTATGCGCTGGAACCACGCCGGCAGGGGGAAGGCTGGCGCGGCAAGGGGCGGCGGCTTTTGCTGCTACGCACGCTACGCGCGCCACCGGCGCTGGATGTGCGTGGCCTGCGCAATGTGCGCCCGGATGGCACGGAAGAAATTGATTTCTACGCCGAATGGATCGCGCCACCCGCCGAGGCTGCGGAACAGGCGCTACGCCGCTGGCTGATTGACGCGCGGCTTTTCGCTGCTGTGCTGGCGCCGGGCAGCCGCGCCAATGCTGATCTGGTGCTGGAAGGTGAATTGACGCGGCTGGTTGCCAATCGCGCGGTGGGGCAGGCGGAAGCGGAATTGAATTTTGTGCTGATTTCCGAACGCGAAGCCTCATCCCGCGTGCTGGGGCAAATGCTCAGCACTGGGACGGCGGCGTTGCCCAGTGGCACGCTGCGCCCGGATCAGGCAGCGGCGGCGATGAATGCCGCCTTGGGCAATGCTTTCGCTTCCCTGGAACAGGCGCTGGCGCGCTACGCCTGACTCTGCCGGCGCCGCGCGCGGCGGAAGGCGTAAATCAAATGCAGCGCATAAGCCGCGATGGACCCGCCCACCACCACCCAGGCAAGTGGTTCAACCCAGCCCTGAACCTTGTCGTAATGGTCTTCCAGCATATAGCCCGCGATGGCGAGGAAGCTCAGCCAAATCGCTGAACCGATCGCGGTCCAGAAATAAAACACGCTGCGCGGGATCAGCACCATGCCGGCGGGGATGGAAATGATGGTGCGAATACCAGGCAGCATCCGCCCGAAGCAAAGCGCGAAAGGCCCCCAACGCTTCAGCGTGCGTTCCGCCCTATCCATGTCTTCGGTTTCAAACGCGAACCATTTGCCGTAGCGCGCAACAAAGGGGCGGATGCGTTCCAGCCCAAACCAACGCCCGATTTCATACCAGAAGGCATTGCCTAGCAGCGTGCCCAAAACAGCGACGATGATGGTGCCAATCAGTGAAATATCGCCACGCGCAGCAGCGAAGCCTGATGCGGCCATGATGATTTCGGATGGGATGGGCGGGAAGATATTTTCCGCCACCATCAGCACGAATACGCCAAGCAGCCCGGTTTCCGCGACCTGGCGCGCCACCCATTCGAACATTCAATCCACCTTGAAAATCAGCAGCGTGAGCCAGCGCCCGCGCACGTAATTGAGCCCCGTGACAGAACCAACATCGCGCGGCGTAATGCCGCGTTCCGCTGCCTTTGCGCGAAACGCCGCTTCCTGGCGATGCGAAACCGCGACCACGCGCCCGGGCTTTTCCGCCAAGAACTGCGCCGCCGCAGCGCCATCGCGGAGCAGCGCAATGCCACCACCAAGCGCGAATTGCAGCGAAGGTTCATGATAGCCAACAACGCCAAAATCCCGGTCGCGCAAGCCGGGGGCAATGGCGCGAACCTCCGCCGCCAAGCGTGGCGAAACCCAAACGGATTGCAGGCGCGGAATGACGCCTTCCAGCACGGCGGCATACACCGGCACACTCAGCACCGCGCCAAGCAAGGCGGCGCGCGCCCATTGCCCCGCGCGCGCCGCGCGCCACAGCACAAGGATCAGCGCAACACCAAAGCCGAGCCCAATCAGGCCGAAAATATCTACGCGCTTTTCGGCATAAAACGCCGCTGCCATGGCGGCGATCGGCAAGCCCAGCGCAACACCGCCCAGCGCCAGCCAGCCAAGCGCCGCCAGCCAGCGCGGCGTTGGGCGCCGCAAGGGATCAAGCGCCCAGGCCGCCGCCAACAGCATCAGCGCAGGATAAGCGGGCAAGGCGTAATGCGGGAGTTTCGTTGCCACCGCTTCAAACAACAGCCAGACCGGCACGGCCCAGCCGAGCAAGAAGCGCGTTTGCGGCTTCAGCCGATCCGCCCAGGCACCGGGCAAGGCACGCAGCACAATCCAGGCAGAGGGAAAGGCGGTGATGCCGAACAGGAAAGTATAGAAACCAGGCGGGCCCCAATGGCTTTCCTCGCCCGATCCAACCTTGCTCAGCATGTCATCGCCAAGCGCTTCGGTGAAAAACCGGCCCTCGGTCGCGATGCCAATGGCGATAAACCAGGGCGCGGCACAGGCGATCATCAGCGGCACGCCCCAAAGCGGGCGGAGGGCGCCAAACCAGGGCGCGCGGCGATCCATCACCAGCAAAGTGATGCCTGCCAGCAAGGGCACCATCGGCGCGATTGGGCCCTTCAGCAGCACGCCGGCCCCCAGCGCCAACCAGAAGCCTAAGGCCTGCTTCGCCGTGAACTGCGCCGGCGCCAAATAAGCGCGCCCCATCAGCAGCATCGCCGCCGTGATGCTGGCGAGCAAAGCCGCATCGGTCTTGGCGATATGGGTTTCCACCACCAGGACCATGCAGGGTGCCAGCATGGCCGCTGCCAGAAATGCCGCGCGTCGCCCAACCAAAGCTCGGCCCAGATAACAAGTGGCCAATACCGCAAGCAGCGCGCCAATCAGCGATGGCAGCCGATAAGCCCAAATGGCGCTGCGCGCTGGAATGCCGACGGTTTCCAACGCATGCACGGTCGCGGCCTGCGCCCAGTGAATGCCAACGGGCTTCTTGTTGCGTTCAACCTCGCCCAGCTTGATCCGCACATAATCGCCGGTTTCCACCATCTGCCGGCTGGCTTGGGCAAAGCGGCTTTCATCGCGATCCCCGGGCGGGATGGAAAAGAAGCCTGGCAGCCAGACCAATAGGCACAGCAGCGCCAGCCACCAGCCCGGGCGGCGCGTTTCCGGCAAACGGTCTAGAAAACTACCTAGGATCATCGCGCGGGGCATCTAGCACGGGAGTGGCGCGGGTGCCATGAAGGCGGCATGAATGAAGCCTCATCCCGGCTAAGGCGCCCGCCCGGCCTGCCCACCAGGCGCGCCGCACGCGATGTGTTGGATGCCGTGCTGGAAGCGCATAGGCCCCTGGAAGAAGCGCTCGAAGCTCTGCCGACGCGGCTTGAAGCGCGGGACAGGGCGGCGGCACATCGTATTGCGGCCACGGTTCTGCGGCGCCTGGGCAGCATTGATGCGGTGTTGGAGCCCTTTCTGCGCCGGGAACCCCCGCCGCCAGCGCGCCATGCGCTACGCATCGGCGTTGCAGAGTTGCTGCTGCTGGCAACACCTTCCCATGCCGCGGTGGCATCTGCCGTGGATCTCGCGCCGCGGGCCTTTGCCGGGCTGGTGAATGCGGTTTTGCGAAAGGTGGCGGCGGAAGGGGAGGCGTTGCTGGAAGGGCTGGATGCAGCGCGGCTGGATACGCCACCATGGCTCTGGTCCGCCTGGCATGGCGCTTATGGCCCGGCGGTGCGCAGCATTGCCGAAGCGCATTGCGGCCCGGCACCTTTGGATATCTCGGTCAAACCCGGTGCTACGGCGCCGGAGGGCGCGGAAGCCCTGCCCGGTGGGTCCTATCGCCTGCCCGCTGGCACCCGCGTGTTGGAACTGCCCGGCTTTACCGAGGGCGCGTTCTGGGTGCAGGACGCTGCCGCCGCCCTGCCGGCACGGCTGCTGGCGCCGTGCGCGGGCGAGCGCATTGCTGATCTTTGCGCGGCACCCGGCGGAAAAACGGCGCAGCTTGCGGCGGCGGGTGCCAAAGTCACGGCGGTGGAGCGTGACGCGAAGCGCGCGGAACGGCTGCGCGAAAATCTGGCGCGGCTGCAGTTGCAGGCGGAAATCGTGACCGCTGATGCAGCGCAGTTTCGCCCAGCCGCACCCTTTGATGCCATTCTGCTGGATGCGCCCTGCACCGCAACCGGCACCATCCGTCGCCACCCTGATGTCGCCTGGCTGAAGCGCCCGCGTGATGTCGCCACCGCCGCCACCTTGCAATCGCGCCTGCTGCAAGCCGCGGCCGCCATGCTGGCGCCGGGCGGGCGTTTGGTTTTCGCGACCTGTTCCTTGCAGGCCGAAGAAGGGGAGGCGCATTTGCGCGAAGCCGCAGCGCTTGGCCTTCGGCTCGATCCAATCCGGCCAGAGGAAGTGCCTGGCTTGTCCGAAGCAATCCTGCCA
>CAMCHA010000166.1 GCA_945874515.1 Asaia bogorensis | reverse complement strand
CCGTTGACCTTCCGGGCCTGCGCGCTCAGATGGAAGAAGGCGCAGCCTTGGTGCGCAAGGTTTTCGAAGCCCGGCTTGGCCGGCTGGATCAGGGGGACCGGAAATGACTGAATTGGCCGAAGGCAAAAAGGCGCCCGCCTTCAAAATGGCAGCAAGCGGCGGGCGGGAAGCGTCCTCAGCCGGCCTTAAGGGTAAGCCCTATTTGCTCTATTTCTACCCCAAGGCGGATACACCGGGCTGCACCAAGCAGGCTTGCGGCGTGCAGGAAGCACTGCCCCAGCTTGGCAAGCTTGGCCTCGCGGTGATTGGCGTATCACCCGATGCCATGCCGCCGATTGAAAAATTCGCCAAGAAATACGGGCTGGAATTTCCGCTCGCCTCAGACCCCGAACACGAGACCGCCGAGGCCTATGGCGTTTGGGTGGAAAAATCCATGTATGGCAAGAAATACATGGGCATGGAGCGATCAAGCTTTCTGGTCGGCGCCGATGGCAAGATCGTGAAAATCTGGCGCAAGGTGAAGTCCGAAGCCCATGCGGCCGAGGTATTGGCCGCAGCAAAGACGCTTGGGTGACCTGCGGGCTTCGCGGATAATCCCGCGAAGCGAAACTGTATCAAGCCAGCTTTCTGGTGCCCGCAGCGCGGATAATGCTCCGGGTTCGGCTCGCCTTCTCAACAATACCGCTGATGCCCTGGCGCCGCGCTAATTCGGCCCAGACTTCCTCGGGCCTGATGCCGGCATCCACCCAGATCACCATGAGGTGATAAAGCACATCGGCTGATTCCAGCACTGTCGCGTCGCGATTGCCGATGGTGGCTTCAATGACGCATTCCACCGCCTCTTCGCCGAATTTCTGCGCTACCTTGGCGGTGCCGCGCGCCATCAACCGCGCGGAATGGGACGAAGCCACATCGCCCGCAAGGCGCCGCTGTTCCACTGTTTGCCAAAGCTGATCCAGGACCATGGCATTGGCGCCTGTGGGTGCAACAATGAGCGGCCGCCGCACCCGCGCTTCCATCTTGCGGATGCGTTTGGGGGGTTTTGCAGCCTTTACGTTGATTCCACCGGGCAGCGGTAGCGCCACCTTTTTCTTCGCGGCCTTTGCGGCTTTCAGCTTGGCGCCAGGCGTTTTATTGGCCTTACCGGCAGGCTTGATCTTATCCGCCACTTTCACCTTGGCGGTTTTTGTTGCCTTAGCCATTCACGCGGTCTCCTGCCGATGCGGGACGGGACGGATGGGAAGACCCGCAGCCGCGAGCGCGGCCTTGGCTTCAGCAATCCGGAGTACCCCGTAATGGAAAACACTGGCGGCGAGCAGGCCCGTGGCACCGGCGCGCGCGCCTTCAACGAAATGGCTCAATTCACCCACACCGCCGGACGCCACAATCGGCAACCGTGTGGCGGCACGCACCGCAGCGGTCAGTTCAAGGTCAAAGCCCTGCTTGGTGCCATCGCGGTCCATGGAGGTGAGCAGGATTTCACCCGCGCCGAGTGCTTCAACCTGCTTGGCCCAGGCAATGGCATCAATACCGGTGCCGCGCCGCCCGCCATGGGTGAAAACCTCCCAGCCGCCACCAACATCGCGCCTGCGGGCATCAATCGCGACCACGATGGCCTGGCTGCCGAAAGCCTCAGCCCCGCGGCGCACTAGATCAGGATCAGAAACCGCGGCTGAATTTATGGAAACCTTATCCGCCCCTGCAAGCAAAAGCCGGCGCGCATCTTCCACGCTGCGCACGCCGCCACCAACGGTCAGCGGGATGAAAACCTCGGCCGCCGTGCGGGAAACTACATCCAAAATAGTGTCGCGGTTTTCGGCGGATGCTGTGATGTCAAGAAAGGTGATCTCATCAGCACCTTCGCGGTCATAATTGCGCGCCTGTTCCACTGGGTCCCCGGCATCGCGCAGTTCAACGAAGTTCACGCCCTTAACGACGCGACCATCTTTAACATCCAGGCAGGGAATGACACGAAGGGCTAGCAAGCGTCCTCAACGGGATTTGTGGTTGCGCAGTTTTTGGCAAAGCCTTGCGCTTGAGCCGGCATAAATTTGCCGAGGAATAATCCCCCGGTCAACCCCCGAAAGGCAAGGCTTGCAGCATGGCGCCGACAGCGCCACAGTTCCGCAATGGCTAGAAAGCGCAAAGCCGCCGCCAAGGGTGGCGATTATCTGACCGGGCATTTGCTGATTGCGATGCCAGGCATGGCAGACCCGCGCTTTACGCAAAGCGTGGTGTGCCTGTGCAACCATTCCGCCGAGGGGGCCATGGGACTGATCGTGAACCGCCCGATCGAAGGCTTAGGTTTTGACAAATTGCTGAAGCAGCTTGGGCTGAAGCCTGTGCCTTCGCAGCGCCAAATCCGGATGGTATCCGGCGGCCCGGTGGAAGCCGGGCGCGGCTTTGTGCTGCATACGGATGATTGGTCCGCCGAGGGCAGCCTGGCCTTTGGCGCCGGCCTCGCCTTGACCGCGAGCGTGGATATCCTGAGTGCGATCGCTGGCGGCGGCGGCCCAAGGCAGGGGTTGCTGGCACTTGGCTATGCCGGCTGGGCGCCCGGCCAATTGGATCAAGAAATCCAGAGCAATTCCTGGCTGAGCGTGCCAGCGGATGAGGCGCTGCTATTCCATGAGGATGCCGGCACAGCCTGGCAGGCGGCGCTGGCAAAGCTGAAGGTGCACCCGGCGTGGCTGTCTTCAGCTGCCGGGCATGCGTAAGGGTTTTTGAAACATGCAAATTGCCGCCATTCCTTTTGACACGACCGATTGGGCGGGGGTGGAGCCCACACGCCATGCGGGCGTTACCGGGGAAGCGCTTTGGCGTACCCGCCATGTCGGCCCGGCGGAAAACCCGATCCGCGTGCGCATGGTGGAATACTCGCCGGGTTATGTTGCGGATCATTGGTGCCAGAAGGGCCATGTGCTGCTGGTGCTGGAAGGCGAATTGGAAACCACGCTCGCGGATGGGCGTGTTTTTCTGCTGAAGCCGGGCATGTCTTACCAAGTCGCGGATGGGGCGGAGGCGCATATGTCGCGCTCCACCATCGGGGCCAAGCTGTTCATTGTGGATTGAAGGATTGGCGCCGCTGCCATGATGGTGGTTTCTGATGTGATGCAGCCCGGCTTACGCACTCGCTTGCCTAACCGCCCCAATCAAATCTAGCCTGATCCCCAAGGCTTTTTGTCGCAGAAAAGGGAAGCAGGGATGCAACGCAGGGATTTTGTCGCGGGTACCGCGCTTTTGGCGGCGCCCGCCATGGCGCAGACGCAGGCTGTCAGCAATGGGCCCGGCGCGCGCCCGGTTAGAATCATTCATCCATTCCAGGCTGGCGGCGTAGCATGACCGTGCAGCGCTTGCTCGCGCAAACGCGCGAAAGCCTGGATGCCGCCCAGCAGGCAGTTTGGGATCGCATGGCATCCGGCGCGCGCGGCGGCGTGAAAGGCCCCTTTCAGGCGCTGATCACAAGCCCCGAGCTTTGCGCGCGGGTGGAACAGCTTGGCGTTTTTGTGCGCTTTGAATGCAGCGTGCCGATGCGGCTGCGTGAACTCGCCATTTTGTGCGTCGGCCACCATTGGAAGGCGGCCTATGAATGGTTTGCCCATGCGCCGATTGCGGAAAAGCAGGGCGTGCCGGCGGCGGTGATTGCGGCCATCGGGCGGGATTCCGAAAAAATCCCCTTTGATTCCGATGCGGATCGGGTGGTGGTGGAATTCGTGCGCGCCGTACTGCGCACCGGCAAGGCGCCGGATGCGCTATATCAGCCCGTGCGCGACCTGCTGGGCGAAAAAGGCGCGGTCGAGCTGACGGGGCTGATTGGCTATTATTCGCTGCTGGCGATGCAGTTGAATGTGTTCCGTGTGGAGCCGCCGGAAGGGACTGCGATTCCCTGGTGGTAAGGGCCGGCGCGTAAAAGCGCCCCAAGGGCACGGCAGAAGCCGGTCAGCAGCTCAGGGTCGGAAGAGCCCCGCCGCCCGCGCCGCTTGGCTTGCCAGCGCCACCATCAGCGCGAAGTTCGGCATAGGCACGCCCAAATCGCGCCCAAGCTGCAAGGGCGCGGTGAATAGCGCATCGATTTCCATTGGCCTGCCCAATTCCAGATCCTGCAGGATGGACGGTTTGTGTGCGGTCTCCCCAAAGCGGCGCATCCGTACCTCGCCCGGCACTTTCAGATCATGGCCAAGGGCGCGCGCCAGTGCCGTGCCTTCATCGGAAACCCTGATGCCGGCTTCGAAGATTGCAGGATCGCTGAGTGTTGCCTTCATATCCTGGCGAGAGAGCAGGCAAAGCGGCCCCACCACCATATTGCCGAGCAGCTTGCCCCAGATGCGATGGCGGATATTCCCCACGGCTTCGGTGGGCATGCCGCCTGCACTCAACAGCGCCGCCAGCGCCTGGGCACGAGGGGAAACAACCCCCCCCGGCTCCCCCAGAAAAAGCTTTAGGTCAGCGTGTTCAGAGATAACGATGCCAGGTGCCGCCACCGCACTCGCGGCATAGATCACGCCGCCGATGGTACGCTCAAGGCCGATGGCGCGGCGCAGCGCATCATGGGGGTCCAGCACCGCCATACGCTTGCCTTCCAGCGCGCCGCCAATGCCATCGAAATACCACCAGGGAATGCCATTCATGATGAAGGCAACTGGCGTATCGGGGCCAAGCAAAGGCCCGATTCCTGCCGCTACCGTCGGCAAAGCAGGCGCCTTTACTGTGACTAGCACGGCATCTACCGGGCCGATCTCGGCAGCGTTTTTAGTAGCCTGCACCGGATAGGTCTGGTCGCCTTCGGCGGAGCGCAGCGTAATGCCCTGTTCCCGCATCGCGGCCAGATGCGCGCCGCGCGCAATCACACTCACCTCGGCGCCCGCCGCCGCAAGGCGCGCCGCCAGATGCGCGCCAATGGCGCCAGCGCCATAGACGCAAATGCGTTTCACGGCGCGTGGTCGCGCAGTTGCGCGCAGATGGAAGCACCGGCGGCGACAAGCTGATCCACAATACGCGCGCCATGCGCCGCATTGGCACCGCGCGGGTCGGGGGCAGCAACGCCGCCGGGCGCCACTTCCGCCACCCACATCGGCACGGCGAATTCCACGCCATGGGCGCGAATGGCGCCAAAGCCCGTTGGCGGCACGCCAAGATAAGGCCCGGTGGCGTCACGCGGGCGCGCCGCTTGCGGGCGGCATAATTCAGGCTTCAGCGCCATAGTGACGGAAGCGACAGGGTCTCCGCCATGGCCGAAGGTGATGGGTTGCCCGCCTAATTCGCCGTGCAGCTTGCCGGCTTCCCGCCACAGATGCAGCGCTGGGATGATCACGCCATGCCGATGGCGCATGCTGCGCGCGGCGGCATCGGCGGGTGCGATTGTCCCGGCATGGCCGTTCACGATCATGATCCGCCGTGCGCCGATTTTGATGAAGGCTTCGGCCATTTCCTCGATCACGGCTGTGAGTGTTGCAACCGAAAGCGTAATGCCGCCGGCGACACCAGCGAAGAAATCCTCGCCACCAAAGGGAATGGCCGGCGCCACCAGCGCATCCGCGCCCTTGGCGTAAGCGGCGGCCGCGATGCGGCAGGCGATATCTTCCGCGACCATATAGTCGCCCATCGGCAAGGCCGGGCCGTGCGTTTCAAGGCTGCCCATGGGCAGGATCGCCACGGCGCCTGCGGCGAAGCGGGAAGCGACTTCCGGCGCGGTCAGTTCCGCGATGCGATGCACGCTCATGCCAGCAAATCCAAAGCGGCGCGGGAAAGGGCCTGCACGCCAAGGCCGATGCTGCGCTCATCTGGTTGGTAGAAGGCATTATGCAGCCGGTCATCGCGCCCTGGCTGGCCGGAACCGATGCGCAATTGGAAGGAAGGCGCCACGGCGGCAAATTCAGCGAAATCCTCAGCACCCATGGAGGCTTCCCCTTCGCTGATGACATCGCCCATTTGCCGACGCACAGCCGCAATCACCGGGTCCAACACCTTGTCATCATTCACCAGCGGCGGGACCTTGCGGACATACGTCATTTCCGTCTTCACGCGCATGGAAATGCCAATGCCCTGAGTCAGGCGGCGCAGCGCCGCTTCGGCGATATCGCGCGATTCATGATGGAGCGTGCGCACCGTGCCCTTCAGATGCACGCGTTCAGGGATGATGTTGTAGGTGGTGCCCCCCACAAACTGCCCGATGGTCACCACCGCCGGATGCAGCGGCTTGATTTCGCGGCTGACCACGGTTTGCGCTTCCTGCACGAAGGCCGCTGCCGCCACGATGGGGTCAATCGCCGCGTAAGGATG
>CAMCHA010000165.1 GCA_945874515.1 Asaia bogorensis | reverse complement strand
GAAGACGCATAGCCGCGCCCATTGGCCGCAGCATCGCCATCAACGCGGATCAGCGTCTCAGGCAGCTTCATATTGAAGTCCATGGTTTCATGCCCGCGCAGGCGCGACCCCACGACCAGCATGGCATCCACGCTGCCGTAAAATTCCTGCACGCGCGGCGATCCATTGCCATGCAAAGCGCCGAGCGACATGGGGTGATCTTCGGCGATAATGCCGCGCCCGTTCCAGGATGTGACCACGCCAAACCCCAGCGCCATCAGCCGCGCCGCTTCCGCACCCGCCTGCTTTGCGCCATTGCCAAGCCAAATCATGGGACGCTTGGCTTTGGACAGAATGGCGACAGCTTCATCCAATTCCGCAGGATTAGGCGGCAATGGAGCCGTGATGGGCAGCACCAGCGCATCCAGCCCGGCTGGGCGCGGGATGGCCGTGCGTTGCAGATCAATCGGGATTTCGACCGAAACCGGGCCGCGCGGCGCTGAGAGCGCTTCCGCCGCCGCGCGTACCAGCACGCCAAAAGCCTCACCAGCACTGCGCACGCGATAGGCCGCCTTGCAGACGGCAGCGAGGGCCTGGGTTTGGCCAGGCACGTCATGCACCGTGCCGACATCTCGATCAATGAAGCGCGTTGCGGTTTGCCCAGTGATGTGCAGCACGGGGCTGCCGGCAAAACGCGCTTCCACCAGGCCAGGGATGGCATTGGCCATGCCTGGCCCCGTGCTGGTGAAGATCACGCCCAAATGGCCGGTGACGCGCGCATAGGCATCGGCCATATGCGCGCCGCCCATCTCTCCGCGCGCCTTCACATAACGCAGCCGATTGCGCTGGCCGATCGCATCCAGCATGGGAATATTATGCACGGACACAATGCCGAAGACGGTCGAAACACCAATCTGCGGCAGGAATTCCGCCACCAGATCGGCGACGGTGTATTTCTCGGCCATGGCGCGGCCTCCCTATTTTTTATGAACTTCAGAAACCGACGAGATCACCGCCCTTGAGCTTCAGCATCTCTCGTGCCTCCGCAGGTGTGGCGATTTCCAGGCTGAGTTCTTCCAGGATGCGGCGGATTTTCGCGACTTGTTCGGCGTTCGTTTTCGCTGCCACGCCCTTGCCGAGCCAGAGGCTATCTTCCAATCCAACGCGCACATTGCCGCCCATCATGCCGGCCATGGTCGTGAAGGGCATTTGGTTGCGCCCTGCCGCCAGCACGGACCAAACATAGTCCTTGCCGAAAAGCCGATCCGCCGTTTCCTTCATGAACATCAAATTGCGCGGTTCGGCGCCTATGCCGCCCAGAATGCCAAAAATGGTCTGAGTGAACAGCGGTGCTTCGACAATCTTGCGGTCCAGCATATGCGCCAGATTGTACAAATGGCCGACATCGTAACATTCAAATTCAAAGCGCGTACCATGCTCCTTGCCGAGCCGTTCCACGACCTGTTCGATATCCTGGAAGGTATTGCGGAAAATGTAATTGGTGGTGCCTTCAAGGTAAGGCTTCTCCCAATCATATTTGAACTTCTTCACCCGCGCGGCCGATGGCGCAATGTTGAAATTCATCGAACCCATATTCAGGCTGCACATCTCAGGTTTTGCCAGTAAAGGTGCCGCAAGCCTTTCATCCAAGGTCATGCCAAGCCCACCGCCCGTGGTGATATTGATCACCGCATCGGTGGATTGCTTGATGACGGGAAGGAATTGCATGAAGACCTTGGGGTCCGGCGTGGGCTGGCCATTTTGCGGGTCGCGCGCATGCAGATGGATGATGGAAGCCCCCGCTTCCGCTGCGGCGATGGATTGTTCCGCAATCTCCCTCGGCGTGATTGGCAGGTATTCCGACATGGAAGGCGTGTGGATGGCACCGGTGACGGCGCAAGTAATGATGACCTTGGTCATGGCTTTCCCCTTGTTTGGCTTCTGCCTGATCCTGCCGCGCGCCGGGCCGGAACGGAAGGGGGTTATTCGTGCCGCAGCGCCGTTATCGGGTCCAAATGCGCGGCGCGGCGCGCCGGCCAGAAGCCGAAGAACAGGCCCGTCAGCGCCGAAACCCCAACCGCAATCAGCACCGCATCGGCCCGGACCAGCACCGGCCAGCCCGCCACATCGGCCAGGATATGCGATAGCGCGATCCCCGCCAGCACGCCGGCCGCGCCCCCCATCAGCGCCAGCATCACTGCTTCCAGCAGAAATTGCGCCAGGACATCGCGCCGTCGCGCACCGATGGCAAGCCTCAGGCCAATTTCGCGCGTGCGTTCCGTGACACTCACCAGCATGATGTTCATCACGCCAATGCCCCCCACCAGCAACGATACTGCGGCGACCGAAGCAAGCAACGTGGAAAGCGTACGCGCCGATGCATCGCGCGTGGCCTGGATATCGGAAAGATTGCGGATGGAAACGCTGTCCGGTTCATTGGCGGCCACGCGATGGCGTTGGCGCATCAGGGTGCGGATGGCTTCTTCCGCCGCTGCCATATTCTCACCTTCGTGGACTTTCACAGAAATCACACCCACCTGGCGCGCATTGGCACGCGAGGCACCCATCACGCTGCGTCGCGCGGTCCAATAGGGCACGAAAACCGCATCATCCTGATCCTGGCCTGTGGGGTTCTGACCCTTGCGCACCATGACGCCAATCACCTCAAAAGGCGTTTGACGAATGCGAATTTCGCGCCCCACCGGGTCTTCTTCGGCGAACAGCATCTCGGCCACGGTGGCGCCCAGGATTACCACCTTGCGCCCGCCCGCTGCTTCTTCAGGCGCAAATAAGCGCCCCCCATCAGCTACCCATTCATGGGCGATGAAGTAATCAGGTTCGGTCGCCAGCACGGTGGTGGACCAGTTCTGATTGCCGGCCACGACTTGAAAGGTCTGGCGAATGGAACCGGCCGCCACCTGCACTTCCGGAATCTCACGCGCAATCGCCACCGCATCATCCCAAGCAAGGTTGGAACGCCCGCCCGCACCAAGCCGCACGCCGCCCATGGTGGCGCTGCCGCCCCAGACGATTAGCAGATTAGCACCCAGAGATTGGATCTGCGCCAGCACCTGCCGCCGTGCGCCTTCACCCACCGCCACGGTCGCAATCACCGCCGCCACACCAATGAAAATGCCAAGCGCTGTCAGGATGGAGCGCAGCAGATTAGCCGAAAGCGCGGAAAGCGCGCCACGCAAAGCTTCCTGCACATCAATGCCACGCCTGGCGGCGGTAGTGATGGGTGGCAGAAGCGCATTCATGCCGCTGCATCCGCCTCAGGCAGTGCGGTGAGTGCGGCTTCGGCATTGGCGGCGCGTTGCGTTTCATCTGCAATCAATCGCCCATCACGAAAGCGCAGCACGCGTTCAGCAAAGCGTGCCACATCGGGATCATGCGTCACCATCAAAATGCCGACCCCTTCGCGATTGAGCGCCTGGAACAGCGCCATGATGGAAAGTCCGGTGCGGGTATCCAGGGCGCCGGTGGGCTCATCCGCCAGAATCAAATCCGGGCTGCCGACAATGGCGCGCGCAATCGCCACGCGCTGCTGCTGGCCGCCGGAAAGTTGCGTGGGGCGGTGATGCATGCGATTCGCCAAACCCACCGCTGCCAGCGCCGCCGCCGCGCGTTCGCGCCTAAGTCGCTTTGGCATGCCGCGATAAATTAGCGGCAATTCCACATTGGCGAGCGCATCGGCACGCGGCAGCAGATTGAAAGATTGAAAGACAAAACCAAGGCGCCGACTGCGCAGATCAGCAAGCCGGTCATGGGACAGCGCCCCCACATCTTCGCCCATCAGACCGTAATTGCCGCGTGTTGGCCGATCAAGGCAGCCGATCAGATTGAGAAAGGTGGATTTGCCGGAACCCGATGGCCCCATGGCGGCCACAAAACGCCCAGGTGCGATGGAAAGCGTCACATCCTGCAGCGCGGCCACCACGCCCTCACCTGCCGGGTAATGCTTGGTGAGGCCGGTAGTTTCAATCAAAGCCGTCATGGCATCAGAAAAGCCGCCTGGCACCGGAAGCCGCGGCGGTGCCGGCACGTTCCTGGCCGATGATCACCGCCGCGCCTTCGGCGATATCACCGCTGATGATTTCCGTGACGCTGCCATCTGAAAGGCCAATACGCAGTTGCACGGCGCGTGGTTGCGCATCGCCTTCCTGCACCCAAACCGTACCTGCCTGGCCTGTCGCAGCATTACCGCGAAGGGCGGCAAGGCGCGCGCGCTGATCCGGGGTCAGCACCGCATTCAGGCGTGCAATCAGGCGCTGGCGCCCCGCTTGCGCCTGCTGGCGCCGCGCATCCGGGTCCTGCGGGAGTGCTGCCATGCGCGCGCGCATTTCCGCGCGTGCGGCTTCGATTTCATTGCGTTGCGCTTCAGTCAAATCCGTGAGCTGCGCCAGCGCCTGATCCATTTGCTGGCCACCAGCTTGCGCCTGCGGCGCGCCACTTGTGCCGCCGGTACTACCCGCCGGGCGCCAGCGCAGCGCTGCATTGGGAACACGCAGCGCATCATTGCGGATATCGGTGATGATACGGAGTGTTGCCGTCATGCCCGGCAGCAGGCGGCCAGAAGCATTGGGCGTATTCACCACCACCGTATAGGTCACCACATTCTGCACCGTGGTCGCGGCCAGGCGGATTTCCTTGACGCGCCCGCGCAGTGTTTCATTGGGGTAGGATGCTACCGTGAAGGTCACTTCCTGGCCTGCCCGTACACGGCCAATATCGGCTTCATCCACGGTCGCATGCACTTCCATCTCATCCAGGCTGGCGGCGATCTGGAACAGGATGGGCGATTGGAAGGAAGCCGCGACGGTTTGGCCAATATCAATATTCCGCGATACAACCACACCATCAATTGGCGATTTGATCGTGGCGTTCCGCAGGTCCACTTCCACCTGGCGAAGCTGCGCGACCTTCTGTTCACGCGCCGCAATGGCGGCTTCAACTTGCGCATCAGCAGTGCGGGCGGAGGCGCTAGCCGCCAAAAGCCCAGCATCGGCGCGCGAGATATCGGCCTGGGCCTGTGCAACCGCGGCGCGTAGCCTTTCTGCCGTGAAGCCGGCGCGCAAGGCTTCGCGTTCCGTACCAACGCCTCGGGCACGCAGTTCTGCGGTGCGCGCGGCTTCCACCTCGGCATCGCGCAGGCTGGCCTCGGCGCCCAAAAACGCGGCGCGCACTGCTTCAATCTGCGCCCTGGCTTGCGCGTAATCCGCCACTGAACGCTCGGCCTGCGCGCGGGAGACGGTGATTTGCGCGGCGGCGGCGTGCACATCAGCCTCGGCCGCCGCGCGGCGGGCTTCAAGCGTTGCGGTATCCAATTGTGCGATGGGTTGGTCGGCTTTCACCTTCGAATTGAAATCGGCCAGCAATTCGCGAATTTGGCCGGAAAGCTGGCTACCCACCTGCACCAGCGTCACCGGGTTTACCGTCCCTGTCGCCGCAACCACGGCGGTGATGGACCCACGATCAAGCGTTGCGGTGCGAAGCCGAGGCGCGCCAGCCTGGCCATCGGGTTCCAGAAAGCCAGGGCGCTGCATGCCGGCGCCCCACCAGGTAGCGCCAGCACCAAGCAACAAGACAAGGGCAATCAGCCATTTCCGCATGGGCGCAGCATAGCAGGGAATTTGCAACGCGCATGCCCCGAAACTTATCGCTCTGTAACCCCCCGGATTGCCATTCGCAGCGCGCATGCTTTGGGCTAGCCTTTAGACTGATGCCGGGCATGAGGGTTTGATGCGTATTCTGATTCTGGGCGCGGGCGCCTTGGGCGGTTATTTTGGTGGGCGTCTGCATCAGGCGGGGCTTGATCCGTGCTTTCTGGTGCGCCCCGGCCGCGCGGCGGTGCTTGCCCGTGATGGCTTGAAGATCACAAGTAGCCTTGGCGATTACGAGGCCAAGGTGACGACCATCACGCCAGAGGCGCTCAGCCCCGGCTGGGACCTGCTGATCTTGACCTGCAAGGCCTATGATCTGTCGGAAGCGATGGAAACGATCCGCCCGGCAGTGGATGCTCGCACGGCCATTCTGCCGGTGCTGAACGGCATCAGCCATATTGAGGCCTTGCAACGTGCCTTCGGTGCTGAGCGCGTGCTCGGCGGTATTGCGAAAATCCAGGCAAGCCTCGCGCCCGATGGTACGATCCGGCATTTGAATGATTGGCGCTGGCTGACCTTTGGGGAAGTTGCGGGCGGCATGAGTACCCAGGTTGAGCGCATAGCAGCGGCCTTCAGTGCGGCGCCCGGCATGGTGGCGACCGCTGTGCCCGATATCATGGCGCAGATGTGGGAAAAGCTGGTGCATCTTGGCACCAG
>CAMCHA010000164.1 GCA_945874515.1 Asaia bogorensis | reverse complement strand
ACAAAATCGGCGCGGGTGCGTTCAATCGCGGCTTCGCGGCTGCGATCGATCAGCAGGATCAACAGCCGCCCGCCATCCGCAAGCGGCGGATCAAGCGGCACGACGCGGGCTGAAACCTCACGCGGTAAGGGCACGGGGAGATGGAGTTCAACCATGGCGGAGCGCCCCGCCGCCAGCGCATCATCCATGGCAGAGGCAAGCCCGGGATGGCGCAGCAGCGCCGCGGCATCCGGCCCCTGCCCGCCGACCTCCGGCCCCAGCATGTCTCGCGCGGCGGGGTTGGCACGCAGCACGGCACGTTCCGCCGAAAGCAGCAGCAAGGGTTCGGGCAGGTTTTCCAGAATGGCGGCATCAGCACGGCGAAGCCGTTCAAGCATGGCCCCCTGTTCGGCCAGGCCGCGCGCTAGACGACGAATGCCATCGGCCAAATCTTCGGCGGACGGCAACGTAGTCACTTCAGCCCGCGCCGGCGCCGCCCGAACCTGCGCCAGCGCATCGCGCAGCGCTTCGGCCAAAAGCGCCAGCCGCGCACGCCAGCCCATGGCGAGGACAAAACTCCCAGCCACAACAGCGGCCAGCGCCAAAAGGCCAGGAATGGGGCGCAATTCGTGCGTGAGGACCAGCAAGCCAAGCGCCAGCGCCGGCACCGCGCTGATAGCAAACGCAAAGCGCAGCAGTGGCTTCATGCGGGAAGCTGCCCGCATGGCATCATTCAGAAGCCAATCCCAAGCGGCATGGCGGGTTCAACCAACACCGCATCGCCGTTCGGCGCAATGCGATACAGCGCGAGGCCGCGATCCACCGCGCCCCCAGAACGGAGCTGCAGCGGACCATCCACCCCTTCAAAGCGAGGCGTGGACTCGGGATTGGTGCCGGGCGGCGCCACCGCCAGCCCCGCCGCCATCAGCGCCGCGTCATGTGCCACACCCGCAATCCGCGGTGGGCGCTGGCCGAAAGCCTGCTGATAACGCGTATCAAAAGCGCCACGCGCAGCTTCATCGGGGGCGGGAAAAAGCGCGCCATGCAAAGCAGGTTCATTGGCAAGCCCAGCATCGGCGATCCAAAGCGCGTGGCCAAGCAGCAAGGGCCGCGGGTTTGCCTGCGCCCCCGCCCTGACAGCCGCGGCCAATTCCCGTGCGCGAGAGCCCGTGGCGCCAATCATCACCGCATCAATCGCCTGGTTCGCCTGGCGGGACATCTGGGCAACCGGCCCGGCCGCGCCAGCCCGATCATTGAACAGCACAATTGCCGGACTGGGCAGGTTGAAATCAGCGGCTGTGTTGCGCATGGCGACGGCAAGCGCCCGGCCAAAAGCATCATCCGGCGCTACCATGCCGAATTGCTGCGCGCCTGCGGACATGGCCGAGCCCATCACGCGGCGCATCTGCTGTTCGGGCGTTATGCCAAGCGTCCAAACGCCCGGTCGGGCCTGGGACGCATCATTGGTGAAGGCCAGCACGGGCAGACGCGCCGCTTGCGCCACCGGCGCCGCGCCAGCGGTTTCACCCGAGGTAAGCGGGCCCACCATACTGACCGCACCAAGGCCGACGGCGCGCCGCGCCGCATCCCCCGCCCCCATTGCATTACCACCCGTATCCACCGGGATAAATTCAACCCTGCCGTCATTCTGTTCAAACAGCGCCAATTCCGCCGCCTGTTGCAGCGCTTGGCCGAGCTGTTCCTGTTGCCCCGACAGCGGCAGCAGCAGTGCTACCCTTGTGCGCGCCACATCAGCCGGCGCGGTGCCCGGCGGGGCTCCAACAATGATGGGGGCTTGCGGGGCACAGGCCGCAAGCGCGACAAGCATCCCAAGCGGAACAAGGGCCAATAGGCGTGACGGCAGCCGAAACAGAAAACGAGGCACGATCAGTCCATCCTTCGGCTGCGCCCGCGATTGGGCCCGGCCTAACATTGGTTGCGACACCCATAGGCAATATGGGGGATCTTTCGCCCCGCGCCCTGGCCGCCTTGCGGGCAGCCGACGCGGTGCTATGCGAGGATAGCAGAACAACTGGCGCAATGCTCTCCCGGCTGGGTGTAACGGTGCGACTGATTCCTCTGCATGACCATAATGAAGCGTCTGAGCTTCCCCGCATACTGGAAATGTTGGGCAAGGGCCAGAAATTGGCGTTGGTATCAGATGCCGGTACGCCTTTGGTGAGTGATCCAGGCTTCCGGCTGGTGCGCGCAGCGATTGCAGCGGGGCTGGCGATCTCGGCCATTCCCGGCCCCAATGCAGCGGTAATGGCCCTGGTGCTGTCCGGCCTGCCGCCCGAACCCTTCCTGTTCGAAGGCTTCCTGCCACCCCGCACCGGCGCGCGCCAGGCAGCACTCACGCGCCTGAAGGCATTGGAACAGGCGGGGCTTGCCGCCAGCGTAATCTTCTATGAGGCGCCGCATCGCCTGGCCGAAAGCCTTACTGACATGGCCGCAGCCTTTGGTGCTGAACGCCCAGCCGCCGTCGCACGTGAATTGACCAAACGCTTTGAGGAAGTGCGGCGCGGGAGCCTTGCCGCCTTGGCAGCGCATTACGAAAGCGCCGAAGCGCGCGGCGAGATTTGCATCGTGGTCGGCCCAGCCGCGGCCGAGGCGGTGGTGGGTGATGCGGAAGTGACCGCGCAGCTTCGCGCTGCCTTGGCTGGTGGGCTTTCGGTGAAGGATGCCGCTGAGGCGGTGGCGAAGGCTACCGGGCGCAAGCGGCGCGATGTTTATCGGGAAGCGCTAGGTATGCTCGGGCAGCAATAGTGACTTGCAGAATAAGGCAGCTTGGCAGGCTTGGCTGGGTCCGTCAGGGTGCGGTTAAGGCTTAGGATTCGGGGGGAATTGGCACATGGGTTTCAGTGATTTTGCCCATTTTTTGGAAAAACATCCGGATCTTACGGTGTTTCTGGTGCTCGGCGTTGGTTATTTCATCGGCCAGTTCAAATATCGCGGCTTCGGCTTGGGGCCTGTGACGGGGGCGCTTTTTGCTGGGCTATTGATCGGCCAATTCGCGGAAGTACCAGTTTCAGAGGTTGCGCGTTCCATCCTGTTTCTGCTGTTTCTATTCGGCATTGGCTATTCGGTTGGGCCGAAATTCCTGAGTGCGGTGAAGGGCGATGGGCTGCCCGGCATTGCCATTGGCATCATCGTGCCATTGGCTGGCGTGGCAACCGCGGTGATTGCCGCGCGCATTCTGGGGCTTGATGCGGGCTTTGCTGCTGGGCTTTTCTCCGGCGCCACCACTGAATCGCCGGCCATTGGTACGGCGGCTGAAGCGATCCGCGCGCTGCCACTGCCGAAAGAACAGCGCGATCAGATGATCAGCCATATCGCGGTTGCGGATGCGCTTTGCTATCTGTTCGGCGCACTCGGCGTGATTTTGATGACAACGGTCATAGGCCCGGCAATTCTCCGCATTGATGTGGCGGAAGAAGCACGCAAGCTTGAAGAAAAATACGGCTTTACCCAAAAGCGCGCCGGCATTGCATCTGCGTGGCGGCCCGTTGAAATCCGCGCCTATGCGATTGCGCCCGGTGCGGCGCTGACCGAGAAAACCGTGGCGTCGGCAGAGGCCATGGCAGCGGGCCAGCGCATCTTTATCCAGCGCATCCGGCGCGGCGATGCGCTGATGGAACCGCGCCCGGAATTGGTTTTGCAGGCAGGTGATATTGTTGCGCTGGAAGCGCGCCGCGATGTGCTGATTGAATTTCTAGGCGCTGACCTCCGAGAGGTTGAAGACAGGGAATTGCTGGATATCTCGGCACTGTCGCTTGATGTTTATGTTGCGGGGGCCGCAGTCGTGGGGCGGAGCGTTGCTGAACTCAGCGAAGCGCCCGAAGCGCGGGGCGTTTTCCTGCGCCACATTCTGCGCAGCGGGCTTGAAGTGCCGATCAGCCCCGAAACCCGGCTGGAGCGCGGTGATATCATTACCCTGATCGGGACTGAGAAGAATGTGGAAGCAGCCGCGGCGCTGGCGGGTGCTGCGATCCGCCAAACTGACGCGACGGATTACGTGACGCTTGGACTCGCGATTTTTGTCGGCGGGCTGATTGGTTCAGTAGTGGGGGTGGATATTGCGGGTGCGCATATCGCGCTTTCCACCAGTGTGGGCACGCTGCTGGCGGGGCTTTTCATTGGCTGGCTGCGGTCCCGCCGGCCGCATTTCGCGCGCATTCCGGATGCGGCGATTTCCTTGATGACCTCGCTCGGCCTCGCGGCCTTTGTGGGCATGATAGGCCTGCATGCCGGCCCTGTATTTGTGGACGCGGTGCGCGAAGTGGGCTTTGGGCTGCTGATTGCCGGGGTTTTCGTGACGCTGGTGCCGCAATTCATCGGACTATTCATCGGGCGCTATGTGCTGCGCATGAACCCGCTTCTGCTGTTGGGCGCGCTTTCCGGCGCGCAAACCATGACAGCGGCTTTGGCCGCATTGCAGGAAAAATCAGGCAGTCCGATTGCGGTGCTGGGCTATACCGCCGCCGTGCCCTTCGGCCATATCCTACTGACCTCGGGCGGGACGGTGATTGTTTGGTTGATGAGTTGAGGGTGCTTCACACCCGCGGCACCGCCACCCCAACCAATGCATCCCGCGTGACAATCCCCGCCAACTTCTCCGCACTCCACCCCTCGGTCCCAGCGGGGCGCATGGGCAGCACCATCCAGCGGTAATCCGCCGTGCTATCCACCACGCGGATTTCCATATCATCAGGGATTTGCGTGCCCCATTCCGCCAGCACCGCGCGCGGTTCACGCACGGCGCGTGACCGATAGGCGAAGGATTTATACCAGCCCGGCGGGTAGCCCAACAGCGCGCGCGGGTAGCAGGAACATAGCGTACAGACCACCAGATGATGCTGCTTTGGCGTGTTTTCCAAAACGCCCAGTTCCGGGGCGCCGGCCATGGAAGCGCCCTCCGCCTCAGCCGCGGCCTTACCGTCACGCATCAGCAGCGCGTAGTAGTCAGGATCAGTCCAGGCGCGGGCCACCATGCGCGCGCCGATCTCGGGGCTCGCACGCTCCGTGATGGTTTGGCGTTCGTTGATCTCAGCCTCAGTCACCAGCCCTTTGGCGGAGAGTGCGGCAACCAACTTGTCCAGCAGCGCGAGGTTTACGCCAGAGGGGGGCGCGGCCATGTCAGGCTTCCTCCAACCAATGTTCGAAGATTTCCACCATAACCGTATCGCCGGCCTTGCCCTCATTCCAAATGGGCGGCTGTTCGAACAGCACGTGGTAAAGCTGCCGGCGCGGCGCCGGGCGGGCGAAGGCTAGGTCTTCCGGGTTCGGGAAGGCGCCAAGCGGGCGCACCACCTGGCCCAGCCTCCCACGCACATAATAGGGCGTGCGGATATGGCAGGGGCCGCGGGTTTCGGGCCAATCATCCTTAACGCGCACTTGCGCGCCGGCGGCGAAACGCGGCGCAGAGGCCTCAGGCGCAGCGCTCATGCCAAATCCTCCTGCCGGATCACGCCTTTTTCGACCATGAGCGTCGCAATGGAACGCAGCCAGCGTTCGTAATAGCCAAGGGCGAAGTATTCATCCTGCGGGATACTTTCGATGCCGCGGCGGAGTTCATCCACCGTCATCATCTTCTTCTGCGCCAGGATTTGGCGAATGGCATCCACCTTCTTGCCGAAGGCATCGGGCGGAGCCTCATCATGCTCAACAGGGGTGCAGCGGAAGCGCGCGATCCCGCCAATGTCGTGGATGGCGCGGTTGGGTGATTCCTCGGTCATGGCAGAAGCTTAATCTGGAAAAGCCACGGCGCGAAAGGGGTGTTATTTGACTTCCTCTGTCGGACCCACGCCCCAGATATCGGCGCGCTTGATGTAGCCGCGATGTTCGCCGATTTGCGCCTCGCACCAGGCGTTATTGGCCTCACAGGCGCGAAGCCGCCCCACCACGCCGGGGCGAAGCCGCGCCACGGGCTGCGCCTGGTCCTCGGCTCGGCGGCGGAGCATGACCTCAGTGCCAGGCGCGCCACGCACAATGAAGGAACGCCGGCCCATCAGGGTTGATTGATGTACCCAGCCTTCCGTGCCTTCCGGGTCACGGATGCGGCGCCAGAGTTCGAATTCGCGCACAATCTCCACCGGCAATTCGCGGCGCTGATAGGTCCATTCAATCGGGAAGCGGGTGCCCGGGCCACTGCGCATATTCACCTCATCTGAGCGCAGCGCGGCAAAGCGCGGCAGCGGCAGGCTGGTGACGGAACCCGTGGTAGGGGCGCGTTCTGCCGGAGGGGGCGCTGCCGCGGGCTCGGCCGGCTTGGCGGTAGCGGCAGCGCCTGCGGCGGCGCCGGCTGCTGCACCGGCCGCAGCGCGATTGCCCTGGCCCGCTTGCGGTTGCCCGGCGGGGCGTTGCTGT
>CAMCHA010000163.1 GCA_945874515.1 Asaia bogorensis | reverse complement strand
ATGGTGGGCGCGCTTGGTGTCAATCAGGCTTTGCTTTTCACTGGTACGCTGTTCCTGGGCGCCTTTCTGGCGGGGCTGGGTGGCGCCTTGCAGATCCCCCGCGTTTCCGCGTCCGCGCAGATGGATCTTTCCATCATCACCGAAGCCTTTGTGGTGACAGTGATTGGCGGCATGGGCTCCATTGGAGGTGCTTTTCTTGCCGCGTTGTTGATTGGGCAATTACAGGCTTTCGGTGTGCTGATCTTCCCGAAAATCACGCTGGTGCTGGTGTTCCTGCTGATGGCGCTGGTGCTTGTGGTGAAGCCGTGGGGCTTGCTCGGCCGGCCGGAAAGCGCTGCGGGGCATAGCGCTTTGCCTGAAGGCATCATGCAGCCGCGCAGCTTTGCGGCTGCCGAGAAATTGCTTTTGCTGCTGGCGGTGCTGGCGGCGGCTTCCGTGCCGATCTTTGGCGATACCTATACGATCAAGGTCGCGACCGAGGTATTGATCTTTGCCCTTGCCGCCTTTTCGCTGAATTTCCTGGTGGGCAATGGCGGGATTGTGAGCTTCGGCCATGCCGCCTATTTCGGCCTTGGCGCCTATGCAAGCGGGCTTCTGGTGACGAAGCTCGGCATGCCAATGGAACCGGCGCTGATCGCGGCCCCCTTGGCGGGCGGATTTTTCGCGGCGGTGTTCGGGTTTTTCATTGTGCGCTTGCAGGGCATTTATCTGGCGATGCTTACACTTGCCTTCGCGCAAATTGCCTATGCGGTCTGCTTTCAATGGGTGGAGGTCACCGGCGGTGACAACGGCATTGTCGGCGTTTGGCCTTCGGCCTGGGCCGCATCACGCAGCGCCTATCACTACATTGTGCTGGTCGCGGCAATGGCGGGCATATTCGCGCTCCGCCATGTGATCTATGCGCCCTTTGGCGCGAGCCTGCGCGCCGCGCGTGATTCCGCGCAGCGCGCTGAGGCGATTGGTATTGATGTGCGGAGCCATCGCTGGCTTGGCTTCACCATCGCCGGTGCCGCAGCAGGCTTGGCGGGTGGGCTATACGCGTTTTCGAAAGGTTCGATTGATCCGACGTTGCTTGGCATTCCGCTGTCAGTGGATTTTCTGGCGATGATCCTGCTGGGTGGCATGCAAACCGTGATGGGGCCAGTGCTGGGGGCGGCGGCTTTCCACAGCATCAAGGATGTCTTTATGCCGCTCACGGATCATTGGCGCTTTTTGCTGGGCGCTTCCATCATTGCGCTGGTGCTGATCTTTCCGCGCGGGCTTGGCGGGGCTTATGCAGCGCTGCGCGCGCGGTTTTCCGGTGGCGCGCCATGACGCTGTTGATTGTGGAAAATCTTAACAAGAATTTTGGCGGCGTGGTGGCGGCGCGCAATGTCAGTTTCTCGCTGGCAGCAGGGGAAATTCTCGCGATGATCGGTCCAAATGGCGCCGGCAAATCCACCAGCTTCAACATGGTTGGCGGGCAGCTGCGCCCCGATAGTGGGTGCGTGCTATTGGCGGGTCAGAACATCAGCGGCCTGCCGCCGCGCGCCATTTGCCGGTTGGGCGTGGGGCGTAGTTTTCAGGTTGCGCAGACTTTTCTTTCCATGTCTGTACTAGAAAATCTGCAAATGGCACTGATTGCCCATGCCGGCCGCACGCGCGATATGCTGGCCCGCAGCGATGCGCTGTACCGTGATGAATCGCTTGCCCTGCTTGCGCAGGTTGGCATGGCGGAAGCGGCGGATCGGCCCATGGGGGCGCTGGCGTATGGCGATGTGAAGCGGGTGGAATTGGCGATTGCGCTTTCCGGCGCGCCACGCCTGCTGTTGATGGATGAACCCACCGCCGGCATGGCGCCGGCTGAACGTGCCGTGCTGATGCGCCTGGTGGCTGGCATTGCGCGGCGTTCCGCCATTGGTGTGCTGTTCACCGAACATGACATGGATGCAGTCTTCGCCCATGCGGACCGCATCCTGGTGCTGGTACGGGGCGAAATTATCGCTGCCGGCACGCCAGAAGAAGTGCGCGCCAATCCTGAAGTGCAGCGTGTTTACCTCGGCACTTCCGGCCTGCGCGCCGCGTTGCGCGCCAGGGCTGCGGCGCATGGCTGAGACGGTGCTGGAAGTGGAAGGCCTGCGCGCCGGCTATGGTCCGGCAGAGATTCTGTTTGGCGTTTCGCTGCAGCTTGCGCGCGGCGAAGTTGCCGCGCTGATGGGCCGCAATGGCGCGGGCAAATCCACTACGCTGAAAGCCATTATGGGCCTGGTGCCGCCGCGCGCCGGGCGGGTGCGCTTTGCCGGGCGCGATATTGCCGGGCTGCCGGCCTTTCGCATTGCGCGGCTTGGCTTGGGTTATGTGCCAGAGGATCGGCGCATTTTCACCGATCTAACGGTTGCCGAGAATCTGGAAGTTGGTCGTCGCCCGGCAGAGGGGCGCGATGCATGGACTCCCGAGCGCTTGTTTGAGGTTTTCCCGAACCTTGCATCCATGCGCCATCGCCGCGCAGCCGCCATGTCTGGCGGGGAACAGCAAATGCTGGCGATTGCGCGCACACTCATGGGCAATCCAGAAGCCGTGCTGCTCGATGAACCATCGGAAGGCTTGGCACCCGTCATTCTGGAATTGATGGCCGATGCCGTGCTACGCATGAAGCGCGAAGGCATCGCCGTGCTGCTCTCAGAACAGAATTTCGATTTCGCGGCGGCTGTAGCGGATCGTGCCTATGTGATTGAACGGGGCGAAATCCGCTATGATGGCAGCATGGCAGCGCTGGATGCTGATCCAGCGCTGCGCGCGCAGCATTTGGCTTTGTAGCGGCCTATTTTGGCAAATTCGCGAAAACCTCATCCACCGCAGCGCCAAAGCGCTCCACGATCATCTCCACATCCCGCGCATTCACGATATAGGGCGGTGAGAGGATCACGTGATCGCCATGCTTGCCGTCAATCGTGCCACCCATCGGGTAGCACGCCAGACCATGCGCGAAGGCCGCATGCTTGATGCGCTCATTCAATCCAAGCGCGGGATCGAAAGTGGCTTTACTCGCGCGGTCTTGGACGAATTCCACTGCCCAGAACAGGCCACGCCCGCGAATATCACCAACATGCCGATGATTGCCGAGGCGTTCCATCAGGCCGCGTTCCAATAACGCCCCCATGGCGCGCGTATTGGCCAGCAGGTTTTCTTCCGCGATCACTTCCTGCACCGCCAGCGCCGCCGCACAAGCCACGGGATGCGCCTGATAGGTATGGCCATGCTTGAAAGTGCCCGTCCCGCGCTTCAATGTTTCCACCACGCGCCCATGCACCAGAATGCCGCCAATCGGCTGATAACCGCCGCCCAAACCCTTCGCGATCACCTGAATATCCGGCGAAACGCCTTCCTGTTCCCAGGCATGCAAAGTGCCGGTGCGGCCCATGCCGGACATGACCTCATCCAAAATCAGCAAAGCGCCATGGCGATCACATACCGCGCGCACGGCTTGGAAATAACCCGGCAGCGCAGTGGCGCAACCAAGCGTGGCACCCACCACCGTTTCCGCGCAAAAGGCAATCACATTGCGCGGGCCAAGGCGCTGGAATTCCGCCTCAAGCTCCGCCGCAAGACGCGCGACATACTCAGCATCCGTCTCATCATCGCGCCGGTCGCGATAGGCGAAACAGGGCGAGACATGGCTGAAGGCATCGGACAGGATCGGCGCATAAGGGGCGCGCCGTGCGATATTGCCGCTGGCCGCAAGCGCGCCGAGCGTATTGCCATGATAGGATTGCCGCCGCGCGATGAAGCGCGTGCGTTGGGGTTCGCCCGCTTCCAGAAAATACTGCCGCGCGATTTTGAGTGCGGCTTCCATCCCCTCACTGCCTGACGAAACAAAATAGGCATGGGTCAGCCCGCCAGGCTTATGGCCGACCAGCATTTCAGCGAGCTTCTCAGCACTGCCGGCGCTGAACAGAGCAGTATGCGCGTAGCAGAGGCGATCAATCTGCGCCTTCATCGCCGCCACCACATGCGGATGACCATGGCCAAGGCAAGCAACGGCGGCGCCGCCCGAGCCATCAATCACATCATGCCCGGTTGAATCGCGCAGCCAAATCCCCTGGCCGGAGACGGCAATGGGTGGGTCCTTCAATAGGTTGCGATGGACGATATGGGACATGGCGTGGGCTCCTTTGCTAATATCCTGCCGCGTTATGCTCCGCAGGGCTAGGATGTATTTTCAGGGCGTCAGCAGCCCAACCACCGCGCCGGTCATGCAGCAGGCGATGGAAGCCGAAACCAGGGAAGGCAGGCCCAGCCGCAGAATATCCGCGCGCCGTTCCGGGCACATGCCGGCCATGCCCGCCACCATGATCCCGACCGATCCGAAATTGGTGAAACCACACAGCGCATAGGTCAGTATCAGCCGCGACCGTTCTGAAAGCCCCGCGCCGCCGGATTGCGCAAGTTCCAGGTAGGACACGAATTCATTCACCACGATCTTCACGCCAAGCGAAGATGCAACGCTGGCCGCTTCCGCCGCCGGTACGCCCATGGCCCAGGCGACGGGCCAAAGCAGCAGGCCAAGCAAGCGTTGCAGCGTGAAGCCCGTTGCGGGCTCCAACACCATATTCACCAGCGCCACCAAGGCGACAAAAACAATCAAGGACGCCATGATGCCGAGTAGCAGCGAAAGCCCATCCTGCGTGCCGCGCACCAGCGCATCCATGCTGCTATCATAAAGCTTCACGGGCTGGCCGGTCTCGTGATTCGCTACGCCGTCACCAGCTTGCGCTGGAAGCATCAGCAGCGCGGCGAGGATCGCGGCGGGGGCGGAAATCAGGCTCGCGGTCAGTAGTTGCCCTGCCGCATCCGGCACCACGGGCGCGATCATCAGCGCATAAACCACAAGCGTATTGCCGCTGATGGTGGCAAGCCCCGCCGTCATCACCACGAAAAGCTCAGCGCGCGTCATGCGCACCAACCAGGCGCGGATCATCAGCGGCGCTTCTACCATGCCGACAAAGACATTCGCCGCCACACAAAATCCAGCCGCGCCGCTAATGCCGAAAAGCCGTTGAAGCACTGCCGCCATCACGCGCACAATCGCGGGCAAGATGCCCCAATGATAGAACAGCGCGGATAGCGCGCCGACCACCAACACCAAGGGCAAAGCCTGGAAGAACAGGATGAAGGAAGCGCCGGGGCGCAATTCCTGAAAGGGCAAAGCGCCGCCGCCCAGATAGCCAAAGACCAGTGATGTGCCGGCCTGGGTTGCGACGGCCAGCGCATTCACCGCATCACCCAAATAGGAAAAACCTGCGCGCAGCGGCGCAATATGCAAAAGCGCAGCGCCCATTAGAATTTGCAGCGCCAGGCCCATCAGCACAACGCGTGCCGAAACACCACGCTTAAACCCACCCAAAGCCCATGCCAATACGCAAAGCGCCAACAAGCCGAAGCCTGATTGGGCTTGCAGCGCGGTCATGTTGGCAGGATGGGTGTGGGCGGGTCGTCCAATTCCAAATCGGCGATGCGCTGGCCGCCGCGCTTGATGGCAGCAGCCGATATCTCGATCTGGTCTATATCCTTCTGCGCCTGAATGAAATGCTTGCGCAGGCCGTCAGTACGTTCTTCCAGTCGGCCAACATCGGCCAGCATCCGGTCCACCTCTCGGCGGATGCGCCCGGCTTCCGTGCGAAGTCGCACATCACGCATCAAGGCGCGCATGGTGCCAAGCACCGCCCATAAGGTGGTGGGGGAGACGACATAAACCCCACGCCGCGTGGCATCCGACACCAATGATACAAGGGAGGTATGCAGTTCCGCATAAATCGCCTCAGACGGCACAAAAATCAGCGCGCCTTCGGCGGTCTCCCCGGGGATGATGTAGCGTTCCGCAACATCCTTGATGTGCTTCTGCACATCGGCCGAGAATTGCCGCAGGCGCTGGTTGCGCGCCGTATCATCGGTTGCTTCCCGAAAGGCAAGCCAGGATTCCAGCGGAAATTTCGAATCAATCGCAATCGGCCCGGGTGGGTTTGGCAAATGGATCAGGCAATCCGCGCGCTTGCCATTGGAAAGCGTTGCTTGCAGCGTGAACGCATCAGACGGTAGCCGATCCGCGATGATCTGTTCCATTTGGCTTTCGCCAAAAGCGCCACGCGCCTGCTTATTGCCCAAAATACCAGTCAGCGTATTCACCTGGGAACCCAGCGCTTCGATATTGCTGCGCGCGGCATCAATCACCGCAAGCCTTTCCTTGATTTCGCTTGAAGTCACGCCCAGGCTGGTGGTCATGCGTTCGGTTTGACTGGTGAGCGCCACGGAAAGCGTTTCATTCTGGCTTTTTATCGCTTCCGTCAATGTGCGTTCAGATTGTGCCAGCCTATC
>CAMCHA010000162.1 GCA_945874515.1 Asaia bogorensis | reverse complement strand
GCGCTTTCGGCGGGCTGCGATGTGGTGCTGCATTGCACGGGCAAGCTTGAGGATGCTGCGGCGCTGCTACCGGATTGCCCGGTGCTGAGTGATGATGCTCTGCGGCGGTTGGCTTTCGCTGATGCGGCGCGGCGCGGCTTTGGCGCGGGGGATATGGCTGCGCTGCGGGGGGTGCGGGATGCGGTTTTGGCGGGGCCGGTGGTGGCGGCGGGGGAGGGGGACCCGACGGAGCGGCTATAACTGCCCCCACCACCCCGCCGAAATCACCGCCATTCGATCCATCACCCCGCGCGGCATCGGCACCACCTTCCCCGCCGCCATGCGCCGTAAATCCCGCTCTGCCAGCACCGCCAAAAGGGCAGGGGCGATCAGCCCCTTCGGCACATCGCGCGGCGCGCTGCGCAAAGCCTCCAACCCCTCAGCCGCCATCTCAGCGCAAAGTGCGGCAAGCGCGGGCTGTGTTGGCGCGCTGATCACCGCCTCGGCACTCAACCCCGCAGCCGCCAGCCGATCTCTCGGCAGCAGGCAGCGCCCTTGCGCGGCATGGGCCGTCACGGACCGCAACACCCCCGCAAGCCCATAAGCGGCGCCGAGCGCGCGGAGCTTCTCGGCATCCTCAGCATTGCCGCCCAAAGCCAATCCAGCCGCATAGGCAAAGCCGCCCGCGGTGCCGCGTAGCCAGGTCACGAAATCTGCTTCGGTCGGGATGCCGCCTTCGTCGGTTTCAGCCTCACGCGCGTCAATCATCGCGCCGAGTGCGGCGGGGTCCAGGCTGCCGGCGGTGATGGCGGCGTGGAGCGGTTCGGCAACCTCATGCCGGCGGGCTGGCTTGCCGGCCAGCGCCTCATCCAAGGCATCGCGCCACCATTGCAGGCGGATCAGCGCGGCCATGGGGTGGCTCGCGGCTTCGCGGGCGCGGGCCAATTCGTGGTTGAAGGCAATCAGCGTGAAGATCGCCTCTCGCCTTTCCGGCGGCGCGAAAAGCGCGGCCAGGAAACGGTCCGGGTCATGGGCGCGGGCAAAGGCCGCAATCGGGGAAAGGCTCACGCCACCTGATATGCCCGGCGCCGCGCCGCGCGGGAAGGGTGCGGTTGACGCTTGTGCTGGCGCCGCTTACCTCAGTCGCAGCGTCAATCCCTCACATCTTAGGAACGGAGTTCCCCCCATGGCTTTCAGCCTGCCCCCGCTGCCCTATTCCACCACTGCGCTTGCCGCCAATGGCATGTGCCAGGAAACCCTGGAACTGCATCATGGCAAGCACCACAATGCCTATGTCACGGCGCTGAATGGCCTGATCGAAGCCAAGGGCCTGGCCGGCAAATCGCTGGAAGCGATCTGCGCCGAAGCCGGCAAGGCGGGCGCTGATGGCCTGCCCGTGCTCAACCAGGCGGGGCAACATTATAATCATATGTTGTTCTGGCAGGTGATGCAGCCGGGCGGCGGTGGCGACAAGCTGCCGGGCGCTTTGGCCGCGAAGATTGATAGCGACCTCGGCGGCCTTGCCGCCTTCAAGGAAGCCTTCAAGCAGGCGGGTGTGACGCAGTTTGGCTCTGGCTGGGCCTGGCTGATCATCGGCGCCGACGGCAAGCTGAAGGTGACCAAGACGCCGAATGGCGCCAACCCAATCTCCACCGGCGAGGGCAAGCCCATTCTGGGTGCGGATGTGTGGGAACACGCCTATTACCTAGATTTCCGCAATGTGCGCCCGAATTACCTGGATAACTTCCTGAACAAGCTGGTGAATTGGGAAGTCGTTGCGGATCTGATGGGCAAGAGCGGTCTGGCTTCCGGCCAATCAGCCTAATTCGCCGCAAGGCCATGAAAAAAGGCGCTGGGGAGTGATCCTCAGCGCCTTTTTTGTGCCTAGTACAATCTCAGCTTTTCGCCGTGTCATTCGCCGCTTCGGGGCGGAGCACGCTGCCGATCGTGCCGCGCACCACCATGACTTTCACATTGGGGGCGATTTCAGCCTCGATCTCGTCAGAGCCGTCCTTGACCTTGGTAATGGTGGCAACGATGCCGCCTGCAGTCACCACGCGATCCCCACGCTTCAATTGGCCGAGCATTTCGCGATGATCCTTCATCTTCTTCTGCTGCGGGCGAATCAGCAGGAAATAGAAGACGACGAAAATCAGAATCAGCGGCAGCATTTGCATGATAACCCCCGCCGTGCCGCCCACATCCTGGGCATAGGCGGGGCTGATGCCAAAAATTCTTTCCATGGTCCGGCGTTCCTTATTTGCGATGATGGGGCGGAAACTAGCGCCCGCCCCCTTTCCGTCAATAGCAACCCGGCCTATTCCGCGCGGCCATGGATCATTCTTCGCTACTCCCCGCCCTGACCCGCATTGCTGAGGCGCTTGAACGCCTGGCCCCGCCGCCGGCGGCCATTCCAGACCTTTCTGGCGCGGATGCCTTCATCTGGCACCCGGAACCCGTGGCGCGGTTGTCGCCGGTGCCCAAGGTGGCGGCGGTGCCGATTGACCTTTTGCAAGGGGTGGATCGGCAGAAGGAGATCCTTATGGAAAACACGCTGCGCTTTGCGCGCGGCTTCAGCGCCAATAACGCCATGCTTTGGGGCGCGCGGGGGACGGGCAAATCATCCCTGGTGAAGGCCGCGCATACGGCAGCCAACGTGGAAGTGCCCGGCAGCCTGGCCCTGATTGAAATCCACCGCGAAGACATCAAGACCCTGCCGGAATTGCTGCGCTTCCTGCGCGCAGGTGCGCGCCGCTGCCTGGTGTTCTGCGATGATTTGTCTTTCGAGCGTGAAGATGCGGATTACAAGGCGCTGAAATCGGTACTGGATGGCGGCATTGAAGGCCGGCCGGCCAATGTCTTGTTCTATGCAACATCCAATCGCCGGCATTTGATGTCGCGCGATATGATTGAGAATGAACGCAGCGCCGCGATCCATGGCTCGGAAGCGATCGAGGAAAAGGTTTCGCTCTCAGACCGCTTCGGGCTTTGGATCGGCTTTCATAATGCCAATCAGGATACCTTCTTCGCGATGATCGAAGGCTATGCCAAGCATTACGGGCTGAATGTGTCCGTTGAGGAATTGCACGCGCAGGCGGTGGAATGGTCCGTCACGCGCGGGTCTCGGTCCGGTCGTGTGGCGTGGCAATTCATCCAGGATTTGGCGGGGCGGATGGGCGTGAAGATTGAGGGCTGAGATAGTGACCCCTCAGCGCGTCCGTCCGGGCCGGGGGGGCGTGCTATCCAGCAATGCCACCACTTCTTGCGGTGACAGGAAGCGCGGGAATTCGCCCTGCACCAATTGATCAAGGCTTGGCGCCGGCAACCCGAGCCTTGAGGCGTAAATCCAGGAATAGGCCAGCACGCGCTGCACATAGGTTCGGGTTTCATCGAAGGGAATTGCTTCAATGAAAAGCAGCGCGTCATCGCGGTGGCGCGTGGCGGGCAGCCATTTGGCCAGATTGCCCGGCCCGGCATTGTAGGCAGCGAGCAGACGGATCAGATCGCCGCCCACCGTTTCTGTGCGCGCCAGATGATGCATATAGCGCTGGCCCAATTCCAGCGACAGGTCGGGATTATGTAGCCTTTCCGCTCCTTCGCCGATGAAGGATGGATCATTGGCCAAATAGGCGGCGGTGGCGGGCATCACCTGCATCAAGCCGCGCGCCCCGGCAGGAGAGATCGCCGCCGCGTCAAAATTCGATTCCTGGCGCGCCAGCGCATAAAGCAGGGCAGGTTCCACGCGGAAACCTTGCGGTGGGTTCAGGCGGGGCAAAGGGAAGCGCGCCAGATCGCGCGGCCTGCCATCGGCGGTCTGCGCAAGCTCCGCCAGCTGCGCCGAGAGATGCGTAAGGCCGCCCTGAGAGGCGAGCGCCAGCATGGCGCGCAGTAAAGGAAGATTGCCGCGCGCCAGCGGCCAAAGTGCGCGCAATTCCGCCTCTGCCCGGCCCACCTGGCCGGTTTGCAGCAGCGCGAGGGCACGCCAGCCGCCTGCCGTTTCCAGCAGTGCTGCCATGCCTTCCTCCCCGCCCGCTTCGGCATGCCAAGCGAAGCCTGGTGTCAGGCCAAGGGCGCGGCGCGCCATCAGTCCGTAGAAGGTGCGCGGTTCCTGTGCGGCTTGCAAAAGCCAGGGCACATGCATGCTAGGATGCCGGGCGCGAATGGCCGCGCGGCTTGCCCAATAGGCAGCAGCGGAGCGGTTGGCCGCCGATGCGCCTGGCGCACGCGCCGCCACTTCAAAATAGGGTAGCGCCACATCGAAATGCCCAAGCCCCCAGGCGGCAAGCCCCGCGGCAAAGGAAGCGCGCCCGCTGGGCTCAGCCCGGCTGCGCGCGGCGGCCGATGCAACTTCGAACGCGCGTTCATCTTCCCCACGGCGGAACAGGATCAGGGCGAAATCAGCCCTGAGCGCGGCCGCGTAGGGGGGCGTCATGCCGCGGGTTGCTTCCATCCGGCGCAAGGCGGTGTCCAGTTTGCCGTCACGCACCAGATCCCTGAGCGAACGGTCCAACGATAAGTTGCGCACAAACCTTTGGTCTGAGGCTTCGCGTTCTTCTGGGGCAGCGCCGGCATCCTCGGCCAGTCTTTCGCGCACGGGCGCCGCCGGCAGGCTGGACCCGCGCGGCGCAGTCCGGCGCAGCAGAGCATGGATAGCGGGCGCATCCGGATGATCGGCAAAGCGCGCCAGCCAATCCCGCAGCGCTTCCTGATCCGGCCTTGGCGCGGCGCGGTTGAGCCAGCGATCCGCCAGGATATGGCCTTCAAGGCGGCGATCCGTGAGCAGCGGGGTTGCTTGTTCAGCCGCAGACCAATCCCGGGTGGCGTGCAGCGCAAAGATATGCTTGATCTGATCAGCATCCGTTGCCGCAAGCGGCCTGCTGGCGCTCGCAGGACCGCGAAGTGCGGGCGCTGGTAAGGCAGCGGTTTGAACGGCCCCCTGCGCTGCGGCTGGAAGGGGGCTTCCGAACCACAAGGGCGCCAGGACCAGCGCCAATAAAGGCAGGGTCCGGCAGGGGGCCATGGGGGGGTAAGCGCTCATGGTGAGGCCTTGTTACACGCGAATTGGTTAAAAACTCAACCTACGAGCGATAAGGTGCCCTTAGCCTACCCGTGAAGGAGGCTTCGCTGACCTGCGGCGCCCAGGTGACAGGCGCTGTGCTCGGGGCTAGTTTCGTGCCTTCGTTTCAAGGAGAAGACCATGACCATCAAAACTGGCGACAGCATTCCCGCGATGAAGATCATGCAAGGCACCCCGGAAGGGCCGAAGGAGCTTGATGCGGCGGAATTCTTCAAGGGCCGCACGGTGGTGCTGTTCGGCGTGCCTGGCGCCTTCACCCCAACCTGCTCGGCCAAGCATTTGCCTGGCTTTGTGGAACATGCCGCGGCGCTGAAGGCCAAGGGTGTGCATGCCGTAGCGTGCATGGCGGTGAATGACGCCTTTGTGATGGGCGCTTGGGCCAAGGATCAGGGCATCACGGACCAGGTGACCATGATTGCCGATGGGTCGGCCGCCTTCACAAAGGCGATGGGGCTGGAATTCGACCTGACGGCGCGCGGCCTTGGCGTGCGCTGCCAGCGCTTCGCCCTGGTGGCGAAGGACGGCAAAGTGACCCATGTGGCTGTGGAAGCCCCGGGCGCCTTTGAAGTGAGCAAGGCCGAAGCGGTTCTGGCCGCGCTTTGATGTTGTCGCCCGGCGGCTTCTGACAGGAGCCGCCGGTTCACCCAAGGATCGCCGCCCATGAGCATTACCCTTTGGACCTGGAATACGCCCAATGGGCGCAAGATCAGCGTTGCCATTGAGGAAATGGGGCTGGCCTATACGGTCAAGCCCGTGAACATCAGCAAGGGCGAGCAATTCAATCCTGAATTCCTGGCCTTCAGCCCGAATAACCGCATCCCCGCCATCCAGGACCCGGATGGGCCGGATGGCAAGCCGATCACGGTATTCGAAAGTGGCGCCATTCTGCTGTATCTGGCGGAAAAGACTGGCCGCTTCATGCCGAAGGACCTGCGCGCCCGCGTGCCGGTATATGAATGGCTGATGTGGCAGATGGGCGGCTTTGGCCCGATGCCGGGGCAGGTGCATCACTTCCTGATGCAGCCCGAAGGCCCAGCGCGCGATTACGGTTTTAATCGTTATCATGACGAAACAAAGCGCTTGTATGGCGTTTTGGACCGCCAGCTTGAAGGGCGCGATTTTGTGGCGACCGGCGGTGAACCTTCAATCGCTGATTTCGCGATTCTGGGCTGGGCCTGGCGGCATGAACGCCATCAGGTCGATCTTGGGACCTTGCCGAATGTGAAGCGCTGGTATGAGGCGATGATGGCCCGCCCCGCCACTAAGCGCGGATTTGAGGTTTCGCTGGGCTGAGATGGCGTTTCGGTCTTAGTCGCAGCCGCCGCGGTACGGAA